>JBDTCQ010000313.1:0-3016 GCA_039923515.1 Dokdonella sp. | reverse complement strand
GCAGCTGGTTCCGCTGTATGGCGCGCGGATCCTGTTCCTGGTGCTCGCCGCCTTGACCGTGATCGCCCTTGTCTCGATGCTGGCGATCCCAAAACGGCTCGGCAAGAATCGCAGCAAGGCGGAACTTGCCGGGCTTCCGGCCAGCTATCGCAAGCTCACCGTCGTGCTCGCCCTGCTTGCCCTGTTCCTGTTTCAGGGCGGCAACATGGCGTTGGCCGCCTTCATCATCCGCCTTGGCGAGCATGCGCATCTCGCCCGCGATTTCATCGGCCAGGCGCTGGGCTGGGCGACATGGATTGGTGCCGCCGGTGCCGGATTGGTCATCTTCATGGGGACACGCTTTGGCCGGTTGCGGCCGCTGATTGCCGCCTTCCTGCTGACCTTCGCCGGCACGGCTGGATTCTTCTGGAGCGAAAGCCAAGCGATCTTCATGATCGCCAACGTCGGCACCGCGATTACCTGGTCATTCGTTGTGCCGTATCTGTTCGGCATGATCTCTCGACTCGATCCGAGTGGGCGCCTGGCCGCACTCGGCGGTTTTGTTTCCAAATCCGGGCTCGCCTCGGGGCCGCTCGTTGCCGGCCTGCTGCTGCGTACGGACAATTTCGATTTGCTGATCTGGGCGGCGTTGATCGCGCTCGCGCTGTCATCGATGGCTGCCTTTGCGGCCGCGCGCCAGGTCGATCAACTGGAGCCTGCAACATGACGGTTACTTCCATCCCCGGTCTCAAGGACACCGACCTGCTGCGCAGTCAATGTCTGATCAATGGCCAGTGGCTCGATCAAGCAGACCAAAAGGCCTGCGCTGTGACCAATCCCGCCAGCGGCGAAAGCCTCGGCACGGTGCCCGACCTGGGTGCCGATGAAACCCATGCGGCGATCGATGCCGCCAGTGCGGCGCTTCCGGCCTGGGCGAAAAAAACCGCCAAGCAACGCGCGCAAATCCTGCGCCGCATGTACGAGTTGATGCTCGAACATCAGGATGATCTGGCCCGTATCCTCACCGCTGAACAAGGCAAACCACTGGCCGAGGCGAAAGGCGAGATTGCCTACTCGGCCAGCTTCCTCGAATGGTTTGGCGAAGAAGCCAAGCGCATGTATGGCGATGTGATTCCGGGTCACGCGGCCGACAAGCGCATCATGGTGCTGCGCCAGCCCATTGGTGTAGTGGCGATGATCACGCCGTGGAACTTCCCCTCGGCCATGTTGGCGCGCAAGATCGGCCCGGCCCTCGCCGCTGGCTGCACGGTCGTCTGCAAGCCCGCCCTGCAAACGCCATACTCGGCACTCGCCTTTGGCGTGATCGCGGAACGTGCCGGGGTTCCGCCCGGCGTGGTCAATATCGTCACCGGCCGCTCCTCCACCGAGATCGGCAAGGCCATGACTTCGCACCCCGACGTGCGCAAGCTCAGCTTCACCGGCTCGACCGCAGTCGGCAAGAAGCTCATGGCGCAATGCGCCGATGGCATGAAACGCGTCTCGCTTGAGCTGGGCGGCAACGCACCGTTCATCGTCTTTGATGATGCCGATCTGGATGCCGCCGTCGACGGTGCAATCGCGAGCAAATACCGCAATACCGGACAGACCTGCGTCTGCGCAAACCGCCTGTTCGTGCAAGCCGGCGTTTATGATGCCTTTGCCGAAAAGCTTGCCACCGCCGTTTCAAGATTGCGCATTGGTGACGGTCTCAAGGGCGTCACCGAACAGGGCCCGCTGATTGATGAGAAGGCGCTGGCCAAGGTCGAGGAGCATGTCGCCGATGCGTTGGCCAAGGGTGCGCGCCTGCTCAGCGGCGGCAAGCGCCACAGCCTCGGCGGAAATTTCTACGAACCGACCCTGCTGGCCAACGTCAACGCGGACATGTTGATTGCCAAAGAGGAAACCTTTGGTCCGGTCGCGCCACTGTTTCGCTTCGAGTCCGAAGCCGAAGTCATCGCGATGGCCAACGACACCGAGTTTGGTCTCGCCGGCTATTTCTATACGCGAGATCTTGCGCGCAGTTGGCGCGTGGCCGAAGCACTCGAGTGCGGCATCATCGGCATCAACACCGGCATCATCTCGACCGAGGTCGCACCGTTCGGCGGCATCAAGCAATCCGGTACCGGTCGCGAAGGCTCCAAGTACGGGCTGGATGACTACACCGAACTCAAGTACGTCTGCATCGGCGAGGTCTGAGATGAAGTGGTTGCTGGGCATTGCCTTGTCAGCCGCCGTTGCGATGCCGGCAATGGCGCGTGATGCACTCGATTTCGCCACGCTGGAATCGGGCAAGATTCGCCGCAGCGTCGATCTCTCGGCGTTCGCTCCGCCAGCCGATGCCACGCCGCCTTCGCATCAGTTCGAAGGTCGCCTCACGCTTTCCGGCAAGCCCTCCATGCGCAGCATCGTCGCCGACAAGGATTTCCTGAGCGATGAAGACATTCGCGCGTCGCGAACCTTCCCGCAGGATTTCAATTTCGAGTTTGTCCAGCACGGCGATGCATTGATACCCGTCCAGCGGGGAATGATCCCCGGCAAGCACGCCTGGTGGGAGTTTGTCCTCGAGCCTGGCAAGGTCTGGCATGAGAAAGGTGACCGTGGCTACACGCGCGCGGCCCTCCCGTTCGCACTCGTGCAAAAGAACGCGAACTGCACGCACAACGGCGTGCTGATGATCTTGTTTCGCGACGATGCCGTGCTCGCCCATGCCGCCGTGCAGATCAGCAGCGAAACGTGCCAGTACCTGCAGTTCGACCTGTGGGGTTCGCTCAAGGCCCGCTACACGCCGCAAGCGGTTGCGGACAAAGCTGCCATCGTCAGTCGTCATGAAGCTGAAGTTGCCAACCGGTTGCCCACGCGACCGCTGTCTGCGTTGGCGGATAGGAATGGGATCGTCGTCGACAAACTCGCCATCGGTGACGCGTCCTCCAGCGCGCGCCATGGCGTTGTCTGGAATGGCATCCACTATGTTTCCGCCTGCGCCACGCGTCATGGCGACTATCCGTATTGTGATGTGCTCGATGTGCCGTCGTTCTCG
>JBDTCQ010000312.1:0-7391 GCA_039923515.1 Dokdonella sp. | reverse complement strand
GTGCTGACGCCATTGCTGCTCGCAGGCGTGGCTATGGTGGGTTATACGGTCAGCGCGAGTGAGCTGCAGGGACGCCTGATCACCTCGGCGTGGGTAGTGTTGCTCATCATCATTGTTTTCCAGATTGCCATGCGCGGCGTTCTGGTTGCGGGACGCCGCGCCGCCTACAGGCAGGCAGAGGCGCGTCTCGCCAGGCAGCGTGAGGAGGATCGTGCCGGTGAGGGTGCCGACAGCGCTGGCGAAGGTTCACCGATTGTCCCTGAGGAGCCTGAGATCGACGTCGTGACAGTCAGTCAGCAGACGCGCGGTATTCTGCGCGCGACAAGTTTCGTCCTCCTGGTCATGCTGCTGTGGAATATCTGGAGTGGACTGATTCCTGCGCTTGGCATCTTCAACAGTGTGGTGTTGTGGTCGAGCGTTGCCAGCACGTCGGCTGGCCAGGTGGTGACGGCGGTTACCCTTGGGAGCGTGTTGCTCGCCGTGGTCCTGCTTGGGTTAACCGTGATCGCCGCGCGTAACCTGCCCGGATTCCTTGAAGTGGTTGTGTTGCACCGCTTTGAGATCGATTCGGGTTCGCGATATGCCTATGTGACGATCACACGTTACGTGATTCTTGCGGTGGGCCTTGTGCTCGCCTTCAGCAAGATCGGCGCGGACTGGTCGAAGCTGCAATGGATCGTTGCTGCGCTCGGCGTCGGTCTTGGTTTCGGTTTGCAGGAGATCGTTGCCAACTTCGTTTCCGGCATCATTATTCTATTTGAGCGCCCGATTCGGGTGGGTGATCAGATTACGATCGATGACACCGTCGGAACAGTGTCGCGCATCCAGATCCGTGCGATCACGATCACCGATCCGGACAATTTCGAAGTGCTGGTGCCAAACAAGGCTTTCATCACGCGTTCTGTCAAGAACTGGTCGCTGACCAGTCAGGTCACGCGACTCGTGGTCAAGGTCGGGATTGGCTACGGCAGCGACGTGGGGCTTGCGCAGAAGATCATGCTCGATATCGCCAGGGCCAATGAACACGTGGTCGAATCGCCAGGACCCATGGTTCTCTTTCTCGGCTTTGGTGACAGTTCACTCAATCTGGAACTGCGTGTGTTCGTCGGTCGTATCGACCAGCGCTTGTCAACCCTGCACGCGCTGCATGTCGCGGTGCTTGATGAGTTCACCAAGGCCGGCATCGAGATCCCGTTCCCGCAACGTGATGTGCATCTGCATGGTTTGGCAACTGTCAGTGTGGAAGAAAGAAATGTTAGTGAAAATGTCGCTGCGGAGCGCACGCTGCCCGCTCCCTCGAAACCGTAATCAAAACATGCCTCGACCATTGAAGCATGGCTCCATCTTTGATCAATACGAGGAATTCTCCATGAACAAATTGCCGCAAAGCGTTCTCATCGCTGCTGTGCTCCTGGTCTCATCCCTCGCACAAGCTGCGAACAAGCCGAAAGTCGAGTTCATCAATTCGGAAAAAGCCAAGGCGGCAAACTATCCGTTCTCGCAGGCCGTGCAGGTCGATCACACATTGTATCTTTCCGGTCAGATTGGCACGGATCCACAGACCGGAAAGCTGGTTGAGGGCGGTATCGAAAAAGAATCGCGCCAGACCATGCAAAACATCCAGGATCTGCTTGTCGAACACGGGCATTCGATGAATGACCTGGTCAAATGCACGGTGATGCTTGCCGACATCAAGGAATGGCCGGCATTCAACGGAGTCTATCGCGGCTTCTTCGACAACCGATTCCCGGCGCGCAGCGCATTCGCCGGCAGCGGCCTGGCGATGGGCGCGCGTGTTGAAGTCGAATGCATGGCAATTGTTGATTAGCCGCGATCGCCATAAAGTGTAGCAATCAATCGGTTGAATCAGCCTTCCAGGGATTGTAGCTGCCGAACCACCACATATGGCCTTCAAGGTCGCGGCAACTGTAGCCGCGACCGCCGTAGTCGTTGTCCTTGATGTCATCGATGATCGACGCGCCGGCGGCTTTGGCCATCTCGAAGTGCGCATCGGGGTCACTGACAATCAGACAGGGGCACTGGGTTTCGCGTCCGCCGATTTCGTCGGGCTGGGCGATACGTCGGCCCCACTCATCCTCGCTCACCGAGCTCAGCATGATCATGCCGTTGCCGAAGGTGAGCTGGGCATGGGCAATGCCGCCTGCGTCGTTGGCATGGACCGCGTGCCGGCTGAATCCGAATGCCTTGCACAACCAGTCGATGGCGGCCGGTGCATCGCGATAGCGCAGTGATGGAATAATCGTACAAACCGTGTTCATGGCGAATGAGGACATCGTCGTTTTCTCTATTTTCAAGCAAGCATTCCGGCAGGCGTGGAATTACAATGCACCCCCTGGATCGGGGTTTTTGAAGCTGCGTGGACTGAGTTGGCGGGTCAGTCGAAACACACCTTCGCGGACCACGCGGGTCAATCGGATATCGATGATGGTCGTCTCGTTCGGCGGGATCAAGGGCAGCAGATCATGGACATCCGCATGCAGTTCGGCGGTCCAGTATTCGACGAATGCTTCGCCATCGCGGGGCTGGATGCGCAAACCGTAAGGTTGGCGAGGAATCAGGGCAGGGCGTGCGATGCTGTCCGGTTTCGGGCCCGGTATGGCCGCACATCCGGAAAGCGCCGCGTGATTGAGGAAGAAGGTCAAATTGCCTGAGCGCTTGTTGAACTGACGATCGGCGAGGAAATCCTCGGGCAGCTGGTTGGGATCGTTGTTCGGGCCGGCTGTCAGCAACACCTTTACATCGGGCGTGCCGAGTTGCTGCGAATCGATCAAGCGGAAGATCACCATCGACCGCGGATCGTGGATGTAGGTGCGATCGGGCAGTACCGGCACCTTTTCGACTTCCAGGCGACTTCCGACATCCTGCCGCGCCGCATTTTCCGTGGTGAACGCGGCGCAAAGGGTTTCATAGCCGGCCGCATCGCTGATCTGCAAGCAACGCAGGATGGCGTCGACCGTCACATGAGCGATTCCATCATTGTGCACACTGCGCATGATGCCTTTCGACTCACCGGAGTGCGATGTTCCGGCTACGATCTTGAACGCAGTAGTGGCGGTTCGCTCAGACGAAACCTTGACCAAATTGCGTAGGCGCTTGCGCGCCGAGGGCAGGGCTTCGCCAGGCTGCACCGCCGGTTGTTCGAGGACGATATGCGTGGCATTGAGATTGGCTGCTGCCAGTCGTACCACGCCGTCCGAACCAATTTCACCGGTGTAGGGATTGACGAAATCGTAAAGCTTCCGATCGATCGTGTCGCCGCACAGCACGAATTGGAAGAGCGGGTTTGCGCCCTCGGTCAATTTCAGTTTCGGGTAATCCTCGATCCACCTCAGGTTGAGCGCGCAGGCCTCGGGGCTGCCGAGCTCAAGCCAGTCGAGCACGCCCTGGCCGGGTTCGACCCCGTCAAACCAGCTCTTGATTGCGGCAAGACGTGTCTTGCCGAGCTGGGCCAGAGCCGAACCGAAATTTGCCGGCGCCAGCATGATCAAATGACTCATTGGGCATTCGGCGATCCGCTTGCTCTGCACAAAACTGCGATCGAACCATTCGCGCACGACCGGACCCCCGGTTGAATGCGTGATGCAGACAAAACGTCGATTGGCACCCGCATCCTTGAGCACTGCAGTGAGCGCCGCATCGAACGCACGCGAAATGTCGGGGAGGCGTACCTCATCCCGAAAGCTCACATACTGGCCTAGATAGACATGCTGAACATCGAGCGTGCGACCCCCCGCCTTCGCCGCTTCGGCAATCAGACGTGCAGGCAACTCGCCATAGGTGTCGGTATTGGTGACGCTCCAGCCATGGACGAAGATGACGAGCAATGCAGACATGAGCAGAGTCCTTGTCTAACGCCGCCGGTGCACCCGCCTTTGATGCAGGGGCTCTTCGTCAGCGGTTCTCATTGGACCGCCGCTCAGGTGTATTTGCAACCATTCAATACTTTGAGACAACATCAAGCGAGCCGCGAGAACCCCTGAATCATATCCATAAGGTGTATCCGGGCAGCGTGACGATCAGCGTTTGGCTCACGAGCTTTGCGCGCGGCATGAGCACCAACGTTGCAAAGTGCTGCTTTCTTTCTACAGCGAAAGCGTGCGCCCACCATCGACGGGCACATTGATGCCGTTGATATAGCTGGCCGCCGGGGAGGCGAGGAAAGCGATGACGCTGGCGATCTCGCTGGCTTCGGCAAAGCGGCGCAGGGGAACTGTGGCGAGCATGCCTTCGGCGATTTTTTCTTCGCTGGTGCCCGTGGCGTTGGCACGATCGGCGAGAATTTGATCGAGGCGCTGCGTGCGCGTGTATCCGGGCAACACGTTGTTGACGGTGATGCCGAACGGCCCGAGTTCACCGGCGAGGGTTTTTGACCAGCTGGCGACGGCGCCGCGGACCGTGTTGGAGACGCCGAGGTTGCGAATGGGTTCCTTCACCGAGGTTGAAATCACGTTGACGATGCGGCCGTAACCGCTGCCCTGCATGCCCGGAAGAATTGCCTGCAGAATGGTCTGTGCTGCGATCAGGTGCTGATTGAACGCTGCAAGGAAATCATCGGCTGTAGCGGAGCTGGCCGGCCCGCCCGGTGGGCCGCCGGTATTGTTGATGAAGATGTCGATGGCGCCCGCATTGGCGACGGCTTCGACCCTGACACGCAACTCGGCATGATTGATCATGTCGACGGCAACATAACCGTGCTTCTGCGCACTGCTGATGCGTGGCAGTTCGGCGACTACCGTTTCCAGCGCTTGTGCCGAACGCGCAAGTAAGGTGACATCGGCACCCAGAGCCGCGAGTTCGTTGGCCGTGGCGCGGCCGATTCCCTGTGAGGCGCCGCAGACGAGGGCATGTTTGCCGAGCAGTTGGAGATTCATCGTCCTGGTCTCGCTTCGGAATTATTGGATTCGGGCGAGCTTCTGCACCATCAGGCTGAGCAGTTCCTCGTCGTCGTTCGAGTGGGGTGGCTCAACCGATTCGAGGTCGAAACCCATGATTGCGGCATCTTCTTCGTCAAGACCTTCAAATGCGCGGAACTCGGCATCAAGCAGGGCCATGCGTGCATGCTGCTCATCGTCATAGCGCGGACGTTCACCGCTCGAATCAAAGATCTCGGCAATGCCGGATTCAAGGATGTCGAGTCGGGCCCAGACCAGGGTGTCGCCGATGATGGCGACCCACCATTCGCTGGGCGGGCCGGATTCCATTTCGGATTCAAAATCATCGTTGATGCTGATCGAGTCGCTCATCCGAGTGCCTTTGATGCAATGACGGCGAGTATGCCGAGTACGATCGCCCAAGCGCCGATGCTGCCGAGTCGGGCGAGACCGCTCAGGTTGCGATCATCGAATGCCCGATAGCGGCGTGCAAGGAACCAGCCGAATGCGCGCGGCGTGAACATGAAGCCGCCGATGCGCTCGCGCTCCAGCGGATGATGGTCACGCAGATGGGTGACGACCAGAATCCAGGTCATCAGATAGGTGGTCAAACCGGCAACGACGAAGCCGAGCCCGGCCAGCAGCATGAACTCTCTTGCAGCGTGCATCAGAACTCCGCGTGGCCAGGGACGCGCGGATAGGGAATCGCATCGCGGATGTTGGCCAGGCCGCAGACATAAACGACGAGTCGCTCGAAACCAAGGCCGAAGCCGGCATGCGGAACCGTGCCGTAGCGGCGGAAATCGCGATACCAGTTGTAGTGGGCGGGATCGAGACCGAACTGGTGCATGCGCGAATCGAGCACGTCGAGGCGCTCCTCGCGTTGCGAGCCGCCGATGATTTCGCCAATTCCGGGCGCAAGCACATCCATCGCGGCGACTGTTCGACCATCATCATTCAGGCGCATGTAGAACGCCTTGATCTTTTCCGGATAGTTGGTGACGACGACCGGTCGGCCGACATGTTCCTCAACCAGATAGCGCTCATGCTCGGTTTGCAGATCGATGCCCCATTCGACCGGAAACTCGAATTTCTTGCCGGATTTTTTCAGGATTTCGACGGCATCGGTGTAATCGATGCGCTCGAATGGTGCGCTGATGAAACCTTCAAGTCGCGAGACGGCGGACTTCTCGACGCGCTCGGCGAAAAAGGCCATGTCGTCAGGACGCTCGTCGAGCACGGTCTTGAAGACAAACTTGAGCAGATCCTCGGCGACTCGCGCATCTTCGGCCAGATCGGCAAACGCGATCTCGGGTTCGATCATCCAGAACTCGGCAAGGTGGCGCGCCGTGTTTGAATTCTCGGCGCGGAAAGTCGGCCCGAAGGTGTAGACCTTGCTCAGCGCAAGGCAATAGCCCTCGACATTGAGCTGGCCCGATACGGTCAGGAACGCATCCTTGCCGAAGAAATCCTTGCGTGTGTCGATCGCGCCTTTTTCGGTGCGCGGCAGGTTCATCAGGTCCAGTGTGGAGACGCGGAACATCTGGCCAGCGCCTTCCGCATCCGAGGTCGTGATGATGGGCGTGTTGACCCAGCAATAGCCGTTCTGGTCAAAGTA
Source organism: Dokdonella sp. (assembly GCA_039923515.1). Lineage (GTDB taxonomy): Bacteria > Pseudomonadota > Gammaproteobacteria > Xanthomonadales > Rhodanobacteraceae > Dokdonella. Next base: position 881 of record JBDTCQ010000312.1, on the reverse strand, counting down.
GCGATGGATGGCCGAGGCCAGCGTATGACGCACGCGAGTGACCGCACCAAACAGATTCGTGCGCGGACGCAGATGGGCAACTTCGCGGAGGAATTCGAGCGAATGGGCTTTGGGCTGGATCGGGTAGGTTTCCGGATCCTCGACCCAGCCGACCACTTCAACCGAACTGGCCTGCAGCTCGAATCCCTGGCCCTTGCCCTGAGACGCAACCAGTTCGCCGGTGGCTATCAGGGCGCAGCCGGCACTGAGCCGCTGCACTTCACCGGCGTAGTTGGCCAGAGAATCCGGCGCAACCACCTGGATTGGATCGAAGCACGAACCATCGCTCAGATTGATGAAGGACAAGCCAGCCTTGGAGTCGCGACGCGTGCGCACCCAGCCACGTACGCTGATCTGGGTGCCGGCGGGCAGGGCACCGCTCAAGGCTTGTTTGACACTGACGACGGACATGCGTTGCTTGCTCCGTGAAACGAGGCTGTCGATCCGCCACGCGGACCGGTGGAAACCGCGCATGATAACGGATAGCCGGCAATTCCGGATGCGGCTGAGCAGGGTCGTTGCCCATCGCCAGCTCAGCGTGCCCTTGAATTGGGCGCACAAGCCAAGATCTAGCTGAAGCGCGCAGTGATAGACTTTCGCGTGTTGTGCTTCCCAGACAAATAGCCGAATCGATGCCCATCCAGCTCACCACCGCAGCGCTCGAGCGCATGCATCTCTTCCTCGCCAAGGATCCCGCGGCGATTGGAGTCCGCTTTGGTATCAAGCGCACGGGCTGCTCGGGATATGCCTACACGGTCGATCTGGCCCAGGCAGTCGCTGAAAATGACAGCGTGTTCGATCACGATGGCATTCGTGTCCTGGTCGATGCCAAGGCGCTGCCA
>JBDTCQ010000311.1:0-14076 GCA_039923515.1 Dokdonella sp. | reverse complement strand
TCAACCTGTTCCCAGACCTGACCATTTTCGAGCGTGACCCGGGTCTTGCCACGCCAGCCGTTGAACTCCCCGGCAATGGCGGATTCAATCAAGTCGCGACCCTGCTCGTCGGCATAGAAGGTTGCCGTACCGTCGCGGTGCCGGATCGGCGCCCCGACTTCACTGACTCCCTTGGACTGGACCCAGTCATTCAAGTATTTCAGCTGTTCCGGGCTCAGTTTGTCGAGGCCTGAGGCGGTGAATTCCTGCTGCGACATGCGCTCCTCAAGCGTAGGCGCCTGCGACTGGGCATAGACGGGTCCGGCGAGCGGGATGGCGAGGAAAGCAGCGAAAATGAGAGCTCTGGGGTGCATGGGATGGACTCTTGGAGTTGGTCAAAACGTGACCAGTTGGTCGAAAACTCGTTGTCTAACGCGAGGTTAACAGGTGCGCTTTGCGGAATCAGGGGTTAGAATCCGATGCCATGCAGTCTAGCATTCAGGCATCCGGATTCCGTGTGGCTGATTGCCTGGACCTATTTTTTGATCGTCACCCTGAACGGGGTTGATAGTCTTACCCACTTTGTTCAAGTTGCGGACCTATGATTTTGATGAGCAAGCGTCTCGTTGGCAGCCTGCGTGCTGCACTCTCCATCACCCTGCTCGCAGGTGCCGCCTCGGTCTTTGCCGTCGACAACGTGGCAACCTTGGTCGGCGGCGATGCGACTTCCGGTGACCAGGCGACGGTAGCGCTCGATGGCGCCGTGGCGAATGCGTTCAGTTATTCGAATCCGGGTGCAGGAGCGGCCAATGCAACCGCGTATCTGAACGCACATGTTTTCTGTGCTGAAACGCCGCGCGTGGTATCCCAGGTTTCGCTGCAACCGCGTTACCAGTTGCCCGCGTCGATCGGCAACGACGTGTGGAAGTTTCCGGATGTATATGTGCACAGCCTGACTTATCAGGGCAGTGGCGCGGGAAGTGCCGGTGTGCATGCGCTCGTGATCGGCCAGGGTGTCGCTCCGTTCAGCAAGCAATTCCGTTGTCTCAGTGCCCAGCCCGGCAGCAGTCTTGATCTGCCCAATGTCAGCCATGGATTGTTCGACAGCGGGTTTGGTGGAAACGTGACCCCAACCCCACCCACTGGTCCGGCTCAAAACGTGACGGTCAGTGCGCAGACCTTCACGGGCTTTCCCTCGCTGGCGGTGAGCGTGGTCAAGATCGATACCCAGTTCGATCCGACCGCCCCGGCTGGGGTCGTCTGGACCCTGGTCGACGGTTTCAACACCAGCGCCCTGTCTTCGCTGGGTGGAGCAACCTGGTGTGGGCTTGGCACGACGTGGGTTGAAGGCACATCACCGCCGCCGCAGTTGTGTGACGACGCGATTCTGGCCGGCGTGATCAAGGACACCGGACAATTCGTCCGTCACCAGATCAGCGCACTGGCCGGTTCCTCCGCGTACTACGTGTTGGTCTATCGTCCCGTCGTCGGAACCGCGACGTCAGGAACACCCAGCCAGGGTTTCGCCGCATTGCGGACGGGCGGCGGCATGGTCGGTGTGGCCGAGGAATCGCAAGACTGGTTCACCGACGACAGCGTCTGGTACAACTACTGAGTTCGCTCTGTCGCGGCCGATGCTGTCGGCCGCTTCGGCGGCGCTGCATCCGCTTGCTCTGACTGGAACGCCAGCTCCGCATGACCCGTGATCGGGCTAGAGTCGTGCAACCCACGAATGCGGATTCAAGCGTGTCGCAATTGAACAATGAGGCACTTCAGGGTATCGAGGCCAAGCTGGTCGCTTTGCCGGCTGCGCGTGCGCGTTGGGATGCGGCAACGCCCATCCGCGATGCGATCCTTGCCGAACTCGAAAAACTGGCCACTGGCCCGATCGCATGTACGGCCCTGCTCGTTTACGAAGCGCTCACCGCAGGCTGCGAATTTTCCGACGCGGAGATTGCGGCCTTCGGCAGCGAGGTTGTCGATCTGGTCGAAGGCCAGCGGGCGGCGGAAAAAGTCTGGTCGCTGCATGCCGCTCGAAGTGGCGCGGGTGCTGCAGAAGGCTTGCGACGGTTGTTGCTGGCGATCATCCGCGACCTGCGCGTAGTCTTCATCCTGCTTGCCCGGCAACTGGTGATGATGCGCCGTGCCGACACGCTTGGTGAAGATCACCGACGCGCCCTCGCCCAACTCACCGCCGACATCCATGCACCGCTGGCCAATCGCCTGGGCATCTGGCAACTCAAGTGGGAGCTTGAGGATCTGGCTTTCCGCTATCTGCAACCGGAAACCTACCGGCGCATTGCCAACCTGCTCGACGAGCGTCGCGGTGATCGCGAGACCTGGATCGCGGACGCGACTGGCGTGCTGCACAAGGCCCTCGCCGACGCGGGCATTGAAGCAGAGGTGGCTGGTCGACCCAAGCACATCAGCTCGATCTGGCGAAAAATGCAGAAGAAGGGGCTCGATTTTTCCGGCCTCTACGATATCCGCGCCCTGCGTGTGCTCGTCCGCGACGTGCCCTCCTGTTATGCCGCGCTTGGCGTCGTGCATTCGCTGTGGCCGTTCATCGCGGGTGAGTTTGACGACTACATCGCCAGTCCCAAGGGCAACAATTATCAATCACTGCATACCGCCGTGATTGGCCCGGAAGGCCGGGCGCTGGAGGTGCAGATCCGCTCGCACGACATGCACGCCTACGCCGAACTCGGCTTCGCCGCACATTGGCGCTACAAGGAAGGCAGCGGTGGCGATGCCAGTTTCGAACGCAAGATCACCTGGATGCGTCAATTGCTGGAAACCCGCGACGAGCAGGACGACGATGCGTCCCTGCTCGCCGGTTTCCGTACCGATGTCATCGAGGATCGGGTTTACCTGCTGACCCCGAAGGGCCAGGTGCTCGATCTGCCGAAGGGCGCCACCGTGCTCGATTTCGCCTATCTGGTGCATACCGATGTCGGCCACCGCTGCCGCGGGGCGAAGGTCAACGGACGCATTGTGCCGCTGACGTTCCAGCCCGGCAGCGGCGATCGCATTGAAATCCTGACTGGCAAGAACACCGAGCCGAGTCGCGACTGGCTGTCGACGCACCACGGCTTCCTGCTGACCGCGCGCAGCCGGAACAAGGTGCGCAACTGGTTCCGCCAGGCCGATCGCGAGATCAATGTCGCTGCCGGCCGTGCTGTGCTTGATCGGGAACTCAAGCGTCTGGCCCTGCACAATGTCGATTTGGATACCTTGCCGGCTCGCTTCCAGTTGCGCAGCGTCGAAGATCTTTACGAAGCGCTCGCTCTCGGTGATGTCACGCCGACGCAGATTGCACGCAGCCTGCATGACGGTGAGCGCAGTGAAGATGCGCAGTTGCTGCGCGCCGCGCACGCACCAAAGCCCTCCGCGCCGGCAAGAGATGCACTGGTCATCGAGGGCGTTGGCAACTTGTTGAGTGTGCTTGCACGCTGTTGTCAGCCGGTGCCTGGCGACGCGGTTGTCGGCTTCATCACGCGCGGCCGTGGGGTCAGCGTTCATCGGGCCGATTGCCGGCAGTTGCAGCGTCTGCGCCTGCTCGATGCCGATCGCATCATCGATGTCGAGTGGGGCGGCGGCAAGCAGCGTGCCTACGAGGTCAACGTGCTCGTGCGTGGTTACGACCGCAAGGGCCTGCACAAGGATGTCAGCAACGTGATCGCGGCAAGCAATGTGCAGATCCTGGCGATCGATGCGCGGGTCGATCCGGCGCGCAACGAGGCGATCATGAATCTGGCCCTGCGGGTTGCCGATTTCGGCCAGTTGTCCAGCCTGCTTGGGCAGCTGCATGCGGTTCCGAATGTGATCGAAGCACAGCGCAAGGCGTGATCCTTGCGCCGGCTCGGGACGATGCAGGCGGCGGTCGGACTGATATGCTAACGCCTTCGCTGCAGCGCGGCACTGGGCATGGATAGACTCCCAACGTGATCGAAATTCCCGGATACCGTTTGTTGCGCCAACTTGGCCGCGGCGGCATGGCCACGGTGTATCTGGCGATTCAGGAATCCGTGGATCGGGAGGTCGCGCTCAAGATCATGTCGCCGGCCCTGCTCGCCGATCCGAATTTTGGCGAGCGTTTCCTGCGTGAAGCCAAGATCGCCGCACGATTGCATCATCGGCATGTGGTCGGCGTCCACGATGTCGGGCGCAGTGGCGACTTCCACTACATGGCCATGGAATACCTGGCTGGCGGCCCGGTGCTGACCAAAAATGGCCCGGCACGCACGGTTTCATTCGCCCTGCGTGTCACGCGTGAAATCGCGGGCGCGATCAACTACGCGCAACAGAAGGGATTCATCCATCGCGACGTCAAGCCCGACAACATCCTGCTGCGTGATGACGGCTCCGCGGCCCTGACCGATTTCGGCATCGCCCGCGCCAACGACTCGGCGACGCGCATGACCCGGACGGGTGCGGTGGTCGGCACGCCGCACTACATGAGCCCCGAGCAGGCCCGCGGCAAGCAACTCGATGGCCGCGCCGATCTCTATAGCCTTGGTGTCGTCCTCTACGAAATGCTGGTCGGACGCGTGCCCTTCCACGCCGAGGATTCGCTCGCGGTCGGCATCATGCATATCACCCAGCCGGTGCCGAAGCTGCCGCAATCGCTGGCCGTATTGCAGCCGCTGGTCGACGGACTGCTGGCCAAGGAGCCGCACGACCGTTTCCAGACGGGCAACGATGCGGCAATCGCGATCTCCCGTTACGAGAAGGCAATCGCCAATGGCGAGTTGCCGGGGCTCGATGCTGCTCCCGGACAGATCGCCGAAGAAGCGCGCGCGGCGGAAACCCGCGTTTCGCCGCTGCCCGCGACGGATGCATCGCCACGCCCGATGTCCGCGGATGCGAATTCGCGCAATCGATCCGATCCGAGCATGGGCCGACTCGATCAGATTCTGGCCGCGACCGACGACCACATCATGCGCGCCAGCCGCGTTTCGCATCGGGCGGTCAAACCCGTGCGGCGAAATATCGGATCGCGGATCTTGCTGGCTTTGCTTGTGCTGGCCATCGCTGCCGGCGGATTCATGGTCTGGAAGCACCAGGACCGGCTGCGCGCGTTCCTGCCGAATACCGAACTCAACGACATCCTTGCCCGCGCCCAGAAGGCACTCGATGCCGGCAATCTGGATGGCAGCCAGGGTGACAGTGCACGCGAGTTGTTCCAGAGCGCACGCACGCTGGATCAGGACAACGACATTGCCCGTCGGGGCATGCGCGGAGTCGGCGAAAAGCTGCTCGCACGCGCACGCGATGCCTTGAAGCGCAATGATATCGGCGTGGCCCGGCAATCCGCTGCTGCGGCGCGTGACTTGCTCGGCGGGGGCGCCGCCGTCGAGGACATCGAGAAATCGATTGCCGCGTCCGATGCGCGCGGCACCGAAGCGGAAACTGTTCTGACCCACGCGCAAGCCGCCTTCGATGCTGGTCGCCTGCTGGGCGACGATGGTGCGGTTGCGCTTTACCAGCGTGCGCTGACCAGCGATACCGGCAATTCACTGGCTCGTGCCGGTATCACGCGCAGCGTCGACGCACTGGCGGGGCAGGCCAAGGCGGCATTTGCCGCCGGCGATCTGGCGACCGCTTCAGCGCGCATCGAGGACATCGCACGCATCCTCCCCGGCTATCCGGCCTTGCCCGATCTGCGTGCCGAACTTGGCAAGCAGCGCGAAGAGGCAAGTGTGGCGCTTGGCAAGGATCTCGACCGGGCCGAGGCGCAACTGCGCGCCGGTCGAATTTCCGGAGCAACGGATTCTGCGCAGGTATTGTTTGAATCGGCGCTGCAGCGCGACGGCAACAACGTGCGGGCCAAGACTGGCTTGCGTCGCGTCGCCCAAGCCCTGGTCGTACAGGCACGCGCGGCGCTCCAAGACAGCAATCCCGGCGCGGCCGATCGTCTGCTCAAGCAGGCCCAAGCGTTGGCTGCTGACTTGCCCGATCTGCGCGCGGCGAGTCTGGACCTGCGTGAATTGCGTGAACGTTTGGCGATCGCGGCGGAGCGACCCGTAGCGACAGCGACCGACCTCGAGCGCATGCGCAACCTGATCAGTGAGGCCGATGCGGCGACTGCCGCCGGGCGCCTGATCAGTCCGCCCGGCAACTCTGCCTACGACAAATACCGCGCTGCACTGGCCATCGATGGCGAGAGCAAGGCTGCCCTCGAAGGCATCGCCAGGCTCCCGCTGCGCGCCCGCGAGCTGTTCGACCAGCAGCTTGCAGGTGGCGATTTGAGCCGTGCCCTCGGCATGCTCGAAGTGGTGCGCCAGACCGCGCCCGCCGATTCTTCGCTGCTGCCGATGGCCGAGCGGCTGGCCAGCGCCTATCTGGATGTGGCCGAGAAACGTATCGGTGAAAAGCAGGCTGCCGATGCTGAACGTGCGCTGCAGTCGGCACGCAAGCTCAACCCGGTCAATCCGCGGCTTGCTCCACTCGAAGCAAACTTGCGCGGTCTTTCAGTACCTGCAAGCTAAGCGCAATCGAGAACGTTCAAGGAATCCGTGGGAATGTGCATCCTGTTGATCGCGATCGAGGCATTGCCTGATTGGCCGCTTTTGCTGCTTGGCAATCGCGATGAATTCCATGCGCGTCCAAGCACCGTTGTCGAATCCTGGCGCGGCGCGCCGGATTGCCTCGGTGGCCTCGATCTCAAGGCCGGTGGAAGCTGGCTTGCTCTACGCAATGATGGCCGCTTTGCGTCGGTGACCAACCTGCGCAGCGGCTTGCCGGCGCAGGGGCCACGCTCACGCGGAGCACTCGTGCGCGAGTTTGTCCTCGGCAATGAATCCGCTGCGGAATTTGGTCAGCGTGTGCTCGATCAGATCGACGAGTACGGGCCGTTCAACCTCGTCTTTGGCGACCGCTCGGGCGTCAGTCTGATCGACGGCAGCAGCGCGGCCCTGCAACGTCTGCCAGTCGGCATCCATGTGGTTGGCAATGGCCCGTTTGCCAGCGCGTGGCCCAAGGTCGAGCGGCTGCGCACGCGCTTCACCAGCGCAATCCGCAGAGGCGATCGTGACGATGACAGTTTGCTGGCCCTGCTCGCCGACACGAGCCAGCCTGATGATGCCGAACTGCCCGATACCGGCGTCGGCGCGCATCTCGAACGCATGCTTGCGCCGATCTTCATTCGTGGCGAGCAGTACGGCACGCGGGTGAGTTCGCTGGTCATGCGACATGAGGATGGCAGCGTGTTTTTCCGCGAACGCAGCTTTGGGCCGCTCGGCGCATCGATCGACGAAGTGCGTTGGCAATGCCTGGATGTCCACGGTGAGTGGCAGCTCACGGAGCCGTGAGTGAGCGGGAAGCCGGGAGCGGTGAGCGGGAAACACAGTTCCGGTAATCGGGATATTTTTCTTGAAGAGCGCAATTTCGTTGACAAAGCAATTTGTTGCACGATGCGCTTCCCGCTCCCCGCCTTATCGTCAAAATCCGAAAATGCGAAGGATCGCTTTTTCTGCTGCGTCGAATGAGAAATGGGCACGCACATTGTCGAGACCTTTGGCTGACAGCTGCTGCCACAGGACTTCATCGTTGTAGAGGGCGACGACTGCATCGGCATAACCTTCGGCGCTGTCGGCAATCAAGACTTCGTGACCGGATCGCACATGCATGCCCTCGACGGCCATGGGCGTGGCGACGACCGGCAGGCCGTAGCTCATGGCCATGTTGACCTTGCCCTTGACCCCGGCACCGTAGCGCAGCGGTGCGATCGAGATGCGTGCTTCGTCCATGGCCGGGGCGATATCGTCGACGAAGCCGTGCACGATCACATGCTCGCTGGCTACAGCACGGATCGCCTCGGTGACCTTGCTGCCGATCACATGCAGGCGCAGATCGGGGATCCGCTTGAGTACGCCCGGCAGCACCTCGCCGACAAACCAGAGCACCGCATCGCTGTTGGGCGGATGCTGGAAACCGCCGACAAAGAGCAAGTCGCGACGCTCGGCAAACGGCTTGCGACAACCATAAATTTCATGGACGTTCGAGAGCACATCGACGGCGACGCCGGGCGCGTCGCGGCTGAGGATTTCCTGCTCGACCGGACTGACCACGAGGGTCACGTCGCACTCGCGCATGATGCCGATTTCCTGTGCGCGGGTTTTTGCCGAGATGCGGGCCAGGTCGTCGCGACCTTCGAGTTCGGCCGCACGCAGTTCGCGCAGATAATGCAGATCAACCGTATCGAAAATCAGGCGTGCCTTGCCCGCATAGAGTCGGGCCAGACCGATGAATTCGGCGGCGACGTAGTGGCGCGACAGTACGATCGCGTCGAATTCGCTGCCGCGCTCACGGAAGAAAGTGGCCGGACTGCCGAGCCAGGGTTGATACAAAACTTCGATGCCGAGTGCTTGCAAGTCGGCTGTGTAGCGGGTGACCCAGGCCTGGTTGCTGGCCATGAAGACGACATGGCTGGCGTTGCCGCGCAGGATGCGCATCAAGTTGACCATGCGCAGCGATCCCGAATCCTGATCGGGGGTTGGCGTGGTCGCATCGATGATCAGGATCCGGTGGCACGCTCGGTGCGTGGCGGCAATTTGGATCGGCGTGCCTGGCGCCGGTTGCTTGCGCAAGGCATCGCGCCACTTGTCGAGAAACTTCTCGCGGTTGATCACCTGATAACGCTTCATGCCGCTGCCGGTATCGGTGCCGGCCGTGATGCCCTCGAAATGGATGACGCGCGAACGTGGCTCGTAAAATACCTTGAGCCCGACCGCACGCACGCCAAAGGCGAGATCGGTGTCCTCGTAATAGGCCGGCGCATAGCGCTGATCGAAACGGCCCAGCCGCTCGAACAATTCGCGACGCAACATGATCGCCGCGCCCGAGCAGTAGTCCGCTTCGCGGCGAAAGGCGAAACGGCTGTCCTCGGGATCCTCGAAGCGGCCGTAGTTCCAGCCCGAGCCATCGTTGAAGATGATGCCGCCGGCTTCCTGCAGACGACCATCGGGATAGACCAGACGTGCGCCGACCAGGCCGGCTTCGGATTCTTCGTCAAAGCAGCGCAGCAATGCTTCCAGCCAGTCGGCAGTGACCACAGTGTCGTTGTTGAGAAACAATACGAATTCGCCACGTGCGATTTCAGCACCGGCATTGCACGAGCCAACGAAGCCGAGATTCTCGGCATTGCGGATGCTGCGAATACCGTCGATCTCAGTGAGGCGCGCGGTGGTCGAATCGGTCGACAAGTCGTCGACGACGATGACCTCGAACGGCGTCGCATCGGCATGTTTGGCGAGCGAGCGCAGGCAAGCCGCGGTGTAGGCGAACTTGTTGTGCACCGGGATGATGATCGAGACGCGCGGCTGCTGGCTGCCTGGCACGACAAATGGCGAGAACGCCTCAGTGGGCGCGGCGAAGGTTTCGCGCGCATGCACAACTGGACTGCTGCGCAGCTCGCGCAACAAGCGTGTCCACGTGCCAGCCACGCCATGCTGGGTGAGGCTGCCACGGAATCGTCGTGCCTGGGCGAGGAAGCGGCTTTTGCGAAACGCCACGCTCGCACGCAGGTCGCGCAGGCGGGCCGCCGCGCTGCGCAGGGGTGCGGTCAGGCGCCATGAGCGACTGGCAACAACTTGCTCGTAGGCAGGTCGCAATACTTCGACTTCGGCATTGAGCCGTTGGGCCCAGTCCGTGCGCGCTTCGAGCTCTGCTTCGAGCTTGTTGAATTGCGCACGGGATGCGGCGAGGTCTCGGGTCAGAGTGTGACCCCATTCGCCACGCCGCCGGCTTTCAGCATCAGCGTCTTGCAACGCTTCATGCAAGGCCGCGATGTTCGTCTCGGCGCTGGCAAGCTGATCGCTGCGGGCGGCAAGCATCTGCGAATCGATGTCCATCGACTTCAGCGCATAACGCAGGGGTTCAACGATCGGCAAATTCAGTGCGTTCGCGTAGGCGCTCGCCATCGTCGCGAGATCGGGCTCACGCCGCAGTGTCAGATGTTCGCGCACGATCTGCAGGGTTTCGCGCTGCACGGCGAGTTGGCTGATCCGCGCGACAATTGCATCGGCGTCCGCTGCGACAAGGAAACCATCGACACCATCCTCAATGCGCTCGACATAGGCTCCCATGCGCGTGGCAATCACCGGAAGCCCAAGGTCGCGAAATTCAGACAGCGTGTAGCCGAAGGTCTCGGCCACGGTCGGCAACAGCACGGCGGCATCGGCAGCCAGCGTGGCGAGAAGGGCGGGCAAATCCTCGCGGCGGTAATCGAGCACGATATGCACGCCGTCGATACCAAAAAACGCATGCGCATCGGCGCCGGCACCGAGCAGGAAAACCTCGGCAATCTCACCCAAGCGCGGCAACACTTGTTCAAGCAAGACGGCACCCTTTCCACGCCGCACGCGTCCCGGAAAGACCAGGCGCAGGCGTGGCCGCGAGGGCGGCGTCGATGCGCGCGCCACTTCGCCCGGCCATGTCGACAAGCCATGCGCGATGATCGTCGAGGTCAGCACACGAAGTTCAGGGGCCAAACGCAAATCGTTGGCTAGCGCCGAGCGGCTCGGCGCGATGAGTTGTGTGGGTGAATCGATCATCGCGCTGATGGCCGCATCGCGCAGCGCCTTCCAGTGCTTGGGATCGGTGTTCGTAAACTCGCGATCCGCATCCTGCGTAGCCAGGTCTGCAACACGCTGGGCGTCATCGAAGGCCAGCTCTGCATCGCTGAAATCGCGATGCAGCACCGGCCACAGCGGATAGTGGTCGTGGATGATGCGGGTGGTTGGCAGGCCGGTGCGCACGGCATCGAGGCTATGCCCGATCAGCGATGAAACGATGATCGCGTCGACCGCATGCTCGGTCAGCAGTTCGGCCAGCAGGCTGCGATAACCCGGATTGGCGATGTCGGTATCGGCAATGGCACAGGGCAGGGCGATGCGCCGCAACGGTGGACCGCTGAGTGAGCCATCGTGAAGTTCGAGCCACTCGCCGTGGCGCCTGCGCTGATGACTGCCGCAGGATTTCAGGACAAGGTGATCGGCGCTCGTGAACGCGTTGCAGAAATCGCGCACCCAGCGCTCGGCGCCGCCACCCCAGCCATGCAGGATATGCAGGATGACGGGTCGTGCAGTCAGGGCCGGCGAGGTCGGTGTCGTCTGCGTACTGAGGGCGGCGGCGAGATATGCACGTAATCCGGCCAGTGGCGAAGGCGGCAATGGATCACGCGGATCATCACTTTGCCCGGCGCCAGCGAGTGCGTGACCGCTTGCGCCGACATAACAATGGTCGAGCATGACCGTGCGCCATTCGACGTTGTGCTGGCGCAGGCGCTGACCATGCCAGGCCGATGCCAGTGGCGAGACGTTCGGCACGTCAATCAATCGATGTCGCGAGCCGGCATAGCAAAGCGCGTCGATGCGCGACACGTCCGCATCGCTGTGCATGCCAGCAGACAGTGGCGAGCGCGTCGGATCGAGATTGTCGAGCGGGCCAGCTGCCAGCACATCGGCTTCATCCAGGGCACGCAACAGGCGCGGCAATGCGATCGCCGGAAATTCGGCATCACTGCGGACGATCAGCAGATGGCGATCTGGAACGCGTTGCGACAGTGCCATTGCCAGTGCACCGGCACATTCCTCGACCAGATCGGCAAAGCGCAGCGCATCGGCATGCCCTCCCATCGAAGCCGACGCGCCCAGCAGAACGAGTTTGCTGCGTTCAGGCATCTGTGCAATGGCTTCGGTCAGCCACGCATCAGTGCAGGCGATCGCGCCATGCACGCAGAGGCAGGCGGGTTCCGACAAGGGTTTCTGCACGATGGTCCAGGCTACGAGCGAACGCGGATTATCGGCGATGCTGGCGCACACTGTCACGGCGGCAGCCAGCGACCTCCGACAACGGACTGCTAAACTCGCGCAATCGCTCCCCGGCAACACGGTCTGCCCTTGCTACGACGTCTCGTTTCCTTCATCGCGCTGGGCTGGCGCCTGCTGCGCGCGCCAATCCTGCTTGGCTTCGGCGCCCTGGTCGGATTTCTCGTCCCCTACACGATCAGCCTCGATCTCCAGGTGCGTGAGCGCTTCGATGACCTGAGCTGGCAGATTCCGAGTCGCGTCTTCGCGCGTCCGCTCGATCTGGCCCCCGGGCGCGCGTTGAATGCCGATACCTTGCTACTCGAACTCGATGCCGCGCGTTATCGCAACGACGGTTCGGCGCGCTCACCGGGCAACTTTGCGCGCAATGGCAATCATTTCGAGATTAGCCGGCGCGCCTTTGTCGGCCTCGATGGTCGCTATCCGGCCCAGCGTCTTGCGCTTGATCTAGCCGATGGGCGGATCAGCACCCTTATCGATTTGAAGACAGGTGCCGCACTCAACCATGCCGAGCTGGATCCGGCCCGCATTGCGACCTTGTACGGATTGCAGCAGGAAGAGCGCCGGCTGGTTCAGCTTGAGCAGTTGCCGACCCTGCTGTTGACGGGATTGCAGGCGGTCGAGGATCGAGATTTCAAGAACCATCATGGCATCGCGCCACTGGCGATTCTGCGCGCGAGCTGGGCCAATCTGAGCGCGGGCCGCGTCGTTCAGGGCGGCTCGACGCTGACCCAGCAACTGGTCAAGAACCTGTTTCTCGATCGCGGGCGCAGCTATATGCGCAAGGTCAATGAGGCGCTGATCGCGTTGTTGATCGAGTTCCGCTACGACAAGCGGCGCATCCTCGAGGCCTATGTCAACGAGATCTTCCTCGGCCAGCAAGGTGGCCAGGCCGTGCATGGTTTTGCCGCTGCGTCGGAGTTCTATTTCGGCCGTGAAGTCGAGGCACTCGGGCCGGCCGATATTGCCTTGCTGGTCGGTCTGGTCCAGGGGCCGAGTTACTACGATCCGCGCACGGCGCCCAAACGTGCGCTGGAACGGCGCAATCTCGTGCTCCAGCAATTTCTCGATACTGGACTGGTCGATGCGAAAACCTTCACCCGGGCAAGCGCCGAACCGCTTGGCATCAGTGCCAATGGGGCTTTGCCACGCAATCGCTTCCCGGCCTTCCTCGAACTTGTGCGCCAGCAATTGCAGCGGGATTTTGCCGATCACGAACTCGATGCGGCCGGCCTGACCATCCACACCACGTTGGCGCCCTCGGCGCAGTTGCAGGCCGAGGCCGCGTTGGTTGCGGCGCTCAAGGATCTCGGCAAGCGTGATGCGGATGTCGAATCAGCGGTTGTCGTTACTGCCGTGCCCAGTGGTGAAGTGCAAGCTCTCGTCGGTGGTCGTGATGCCGATGCGCCCGGCTTCAACCGAGCGCTCGATGCGCGAAGGCCGATCGGCTCACTGGTGAAGCCGTTTGTGTATCTGGTTGCACTGGCGCAGCCGCAGCGCTATTCGCTGGCCAGTCTGATTGACGATGCGCCGGTCGACATCCCGCAGCGCGACGGTACGCGCTGGATTCCGAAAAACGCCGACGGTGATGTGCATGGCCAAGTGCTCCTGCTTGATGCGCTGAAAAACAGCTGGAACCTGGCCACCGTTCAACTCGGCTTGCGCCTGGGGGTCGACAAGGTGCGTGGCTTGCTTGAATCGTTCGGCCTCGGTCGCACGATCAACCCGAATCCTTCATTGCTGCTGGGTGCCGTCGAACTGAGTCCGTTCGATGTCGCCCAGCTCTACCAGTATTTCGCCGCCGATGGCCATGCCGTGCCCTTGCGTGCCGTGCGCGGGGTCATCGATGGCAACGGTCGAACGCTGTCGCGATTCGGCGTCAAGCCCGGCACCGGCGATTACGTGGCGGCTTCGCGTCTGGTCACCTGGGCCATGCAGCAGGTGGTCGAATCGGGCACGGCGCGCTCGATCGGTTTGGCCGGGCTGGGTAATTTGCACGCCGCTGGCAAGACCGGCACCAGTGATTCCCAGCGCGATTCCTGGTTTGCCGGATTCAGCGGCAACCAGCTTGGCGTGGTCTGGGTCGGCCGCGACGACAACCGCCCGACTGGTCTGTTCGGATCGACTGGAGCGCTCAAGGTCTGGATCGATTTGTTCAAGCGTTTGCCCGCGCAAGCACTGGCGCCGCCCGAGGACGGTATCGAGCGGGTCTGGATCGATCCTCAAAACGGGAAGCGCAGCGATCAGGTCTGTTCCGGTGCGCGGG
>JBDTCQ010000310.1:0-4050 GCA_039923515.1 Dokdonella sp. | reverse complement strand
GATGGATCTTGACGATGGCTTTGTTGATCACGTTTGTTCCGGTCGCAAGGCTCTTCGATTCATGCTCAGGCAATAGCGCTTGCCGATCACCCAGAGCGCCACAGCAATGGCATAGACGACAACCAATGCTGTCCTGGCTGCGCTTGCGCGCTGCTCGGCTGCAGCAACCACCCACAACAACGCCGGCGTCACCACGAGCAGGTTCCATCCAACGTACATCAAGGTCACCCGGACATGACTGAAGCCCGAGCGAACCAGCCATTGGTAAAGGTGCTCGCGGTGCGCACTATACCAACGTCGTCCGCTGAACATGCGTGAAAGCAGGGTTGCAGTGCTGTCGACAACGAAGGCCGAACTGGCGATCAAGCCGTATTCGAGTGCGTTGGGTAGCGCGGCAATCATCCAGCCGGTCGCAACCGCAATGAGCAGGCCGAGTACGCCGCTGCCGACATCGCCCATGAACACGCGCGCCTGCGGAAAATTGAACGGCAGAAATCCGAACGTAGCGGCGGCAAACAAGCTGATCGCCTGCGCTTGGGCCATCCGCCCGGCATCCAGGCAGATCAAGGCCAACGCGACAAAGACAAACAGGGCCTGGCTGGCCAGTAGCCCGTCGATACCATCCATGAAATTGTGCAGGTTGATCGACCACAGTGTGGCCCCGCCGCCTACCAGCAATCCGGCCACGACCCACGGCCACGTCGAAGTGCCAACCAGATCCGGCAACAGGCCGAACACCGGCCAGGCGAGCAATGCCACAGCCAGCGCGTGCGCAACGATGCGAATCGCCGCCGAGAGACCACGATGGTCATCGATCCAGCCAACGGCGGCCACAAGGGCAATGGATGCAATCAGCGCCAACGAAGCCGTGTACTCATGCCAATTGGCTCCCAAGGCAGTCGATCCTGTCATCCCAAGAATTACCGCCAGCACAATACCGATGCCGCCGCCGCGCGGAGTCGGCACGCTGTGCGACCGGCGTTGCCCCGGCAGATCAAGCATGCGCCGCCTTTGTGCATAGATGATGCTGAGACACGTACCCAGCGCCGAGACCAGGATCGCTGCCAACCCCAGAGTCACCCATGCCACGAACGATAGTCCCGTCACGCGGCCGCCCTATTCTCCGACGACGCTGTGGATGGGCCGGATCGTGCTCCAGTTCTTGCAGCTCGGGCATTGCCAGTGATGGGCCTTGGCTCCGAATCCGCAACGCGAACACCGATACATGGCCTGCCCTTCCAGCAACTTGCGGGTCAGGTCGCGCTGGATCAGCAGGCTCTCGCGGGCTTCGCCCTGGGCGCTGTGCAGATTTGCATCGATCAGCGCCATCAAGGCGCGCACCGAGGGGCGCTGATGCAACTGCCGGGTCAAAAACTCAACAGCCGCCTTCTCGCCGCGGGTACGCGCATACAGCCGGGCCAGCGCGAGCACGGGCGACACACCTTGATGGCGCTCGGTCATGCGCAGCAGGAACTCCTCGGCACGTTGCATCGCCTGCGCCTTGGCGTAGCAATCCAGCAAGGGCGAAAGGATCTCGGGAACATAATCGACATCACGCTCGGCAACATGCTCGAACGCGTCGATCGCGGCCACGAAATTGCCGCAAGCCGCCTCGATATGGCCGCGGATCATGCTCGCCCGTATGCAGTCGTCTTCGGCGGCGAGTGCAGCGTCGAGGCAGGTTCGGGCCTCGTCCCAGGCTTGTCGACTACGTGCCTGTTCGGCGAGTTCACAATGAAACTGGGCGATCATGGCGCCATGCGATTCGCCGCTGGCCGCTTCAAGCTTGGTCGCGTTGTCGATTGCCTTGTTCCAGTCACGCTCGTGCTGGTAGATCGAAACCAGATGGGTCAGCGCCGACGGTGCGAGGGCGTTCATCGCGACGAGGTCGGTGAACAGGGTCTCCGCGCGATCAAGCAGGCCCGCACGCATGTAGTCCTCACCGAGTTCAAGCAAGGCGATGGTCTTGTGTTCATCACTCAGGGACGGACGTGCGATCAGGTTTTGATGCACGCGAATCGCACGATCAACCTCGCCACGCCGACGGAACAGGTTGCCAAGCGCCAAATGCGTCTCGACCGTGTCGCGGTTGTACTCGGCCAGCTTGAGGAAAACCTCGATGGCCTTGTCCTGCTGTTCGTTGAGGAGGTAGTTCAGACCGCGGAAATAGTTGCTCGAAAGTTCACTGACCCGCGCCCCGGACGTGCGCTCGCTGCCGCGGCGAGCGACATACCAGCCCGACAGCGCGGCCAGCGGGAGGAGCAGGAAAAGAAGGTGGAGTTCGCTCATGTGCTGTCGACGGCAAGGTCGCTGGACGCGGCCAGTTCAGCCTTGGCATCGCGCAACTGCCGCTGACACTTGCGCAGTTCCCGGCGAAGGCTGCGCACGCGCAGCAGCCAGACCAGCACACCGCCGCAGATCCAGCCAAGCAGCAGGAACGCGAGCAGAACTGCGCCCTTGGGGAACGAGAATTCGGTGAAATACAGATCGAACGCGATACGCTCGGAATTGAGCGCGCCGAAGCTTGCACCAAAGACGATGGACAGCACAATCAGGACAACCACGCCAAGTCGCATGACCACAATCTCCAGGGGGCGATCGCCGTCGGGCGAGGACAGGATGCTGTGCAGGCTATCAGTGGGCGCTGTCGATTGAAACCGGATGCTTGCTGGCGTTTACACGCTCGCGCAATTCCTTGCCTGGCTTGAAATGCGGCACATGCTTGCCAGGCAGGGCCACCGCGTCGCCGGTTTTCGGATTGCGACCCATGCGCGGCGGACGGAAATGCAGGGAAAAGCTGCCGAAGCCGCGAATCTCGATGCGATCGCCACCGGCCAGGGAATGCGCCATCTGTTCAAGCATGCTTTTCACGGCCAGTTCGACATCATTGCTCGCCAGATGTCGCTGGTGGGCAGAGAGAATTTCGATCAACTCGGATTTGGTCATTCGAGAATCACACATCAGGCGGGTGAGAAGGTGCCCATCGCAAGGATGGGCACCGTGACTTCAGCGACGGGCACCTGCGCGCCCGTCATCCCGCATCACTCGCGGTTGAACTTCTCTTTGAGCAAGGCGCCAAGCTGCGTGGTTGCGCCGGTCGAACCCTGGTAATCATCCAGAACCGACTGAAGCTCTTCCTCATCCTTCTGGCGTATCGACAGCTGCAGCACGCGGCCCTTGCGATCCATGCCGATGAACTTTGCCTCGACCGCGTCACCGACCTTGAAGTGCAGGGTGGCGTCTTCGACACGCTCCTTGGCGATGTCGTTGGCACGCAGGTAACCCTCGATACCGTCTTCGATATCGACCGTCACGCCACGCGCATCGACTTCACGGACGGTGCCGTTGAGGATGCTGCCCCGTGGATGATTGGCCATGAACTGACCAAACGGATCCTGTTCAAGCTGCTTGATGCCAAGCGAAATGCGCTCGCGCTCCGGATCGACGGCGAGAACCACCGCTTCGATATCGTCGCCCTTCTTGAAATTGCGCACGAGATCTTCGCCCGCTGCTGCCCACGAGATGTCGGAGAGGTGGACCAGACCATCGATGCCGCCGTCGAGACCGATGAAGATACCGAAATCGGTGATCGACTTGATCTGGCCGGTGACCTTGTCGTTCTTCTTGAAGATCGCAGCAAAGGCTTCCCACGGATTGGCGCGGGTCTGCTTGATGCCGAGCGAGATGCGACGACGCTCTTCATCAACGTCGAGGACCATGACTTCGACATCGTCGCCGACCTGGACAACCTTGGCCGGATTGACGTTCTTGTTGGTCCAATCCATTTCGGAAACATGGACGAGGCCTTCGACGCCAGCCTCGAGTTCGACGAAGCAACCGTAATCGGTGACGTTGGAAACCTTGCCGACCGCCTTTGTACCGCTCGGGTAACGACGGCTGATGGCAACCCAGGGATCCTCGCCCAACTGCTTGAGGCCGAGGCTGACGCGGTTGCGCTCGCGGTCGAACTTGAGCACGCGCACATCGAGCTCGTCGCCGACGTTGACCACTTCGCTCGGATGACGCACCCGCTTCCAGGCCATGTCGGTG
>JBDTCQ010000309.1:0-6391 GCA_039923515.1 Dokdonella sp. | reverse complement strand
TTCTGGATGTTGATGATCGTGGCCAGCTTGAACGGGCGCGGACCGCCGCCGACATCGAACATGATCCACTGGTTGAATCGCTGCAGCGCAGTTGCCCACGCGGGCGCCTTGCTTGCCGGGTTGTTCGATGCTGGTGGTGACATGCTGGATTCCGCGTTGTTGTTCGGACTGCAATGACTGTCAGCATCGCAAAACTTGAATTCGTTTCACATCCCTGTCGGTTTGTCGGCCTGAAATCCCTGCCACGACAGCGCCGTACGCTGAATCGCGCCGCATTCCGAATCGGAGTAGCCTCGGCACTCCCAGGCGCAACCCAGGTGACCACGATGAAGCTCGATATCAACGGACGGGAGCAGGTGGTCGATGTTCCTGACGACATGCCGCTGTTGTGGGTGTTGCGTGATGTCGTCGGTTTGACCGGCACCAAGTTCGGTTGTGGCATTGCCCAATGTGGCGCCTGTACGGTGCATGTCGATGGCGCGCCGATTCGCTCCTGCGTGACGCCGGCCTCGATCCTGGTCGGCAAGAAAATCACCACGATCGAGAGCCTGGGCAGCGATGGCTCCCACCCGGTGCAGCGCGCATGGATCGAGCACGATGTCGTGCAGTGCGGTTACTGTCAGTCCGGACAGATCATGTCGGCGGTGGCCTTGCTCAAGGTCACGCCAAAACCAAATGACGCCGAGATCGATGCAGCGATGACCGGCAACATTTGCCGTTGCGGAACCTACCAGCGCATCCGCTCGGCGGTGCATCGCGCTGCTGAACTGACCGGGGAGCATCAGCATGAAGCGTGATCCGGGAAATCTTGCACAACCATCACGGCGGCGTTTCCTCGCGACCACGGCCTCGCTGGCCGGCGGTCTGGTCATCGCCTGTTTCGTGCCGTTCGGCAAGCGCCGCCTGTTTGCCCAGGAAGGGGCGGCGCCTGCAGCATCGGACATGGATCCGAACGCCTTTGTGCGCATTGGCAGTGACAACACCATCACGATCCTGATCAAGCATTCGGAGATGGGCCAGGGCGTGGGAACATCGCTGCCGATGGTCGTCGCCGAAGAACTCGATTGCGACTGGTCGAAGGTGCGCATGGAAAACGCGCCGAATGCAGCCGTCTATGCCAACAATGCATTCGGCATCCAGGGCACCGGCGGATCGACCAGCACGCTCGAATCGTTCGACCAGATGCGTCAGGCCGGTGCGATGGCGCGCGCAATGCTGGTCGAAGCGGCTGCGCAGAAGTGGAAAGTGGATCCGTCGGCGTGTCATACCGAAAACGGATTCGTGATTTCCGGCACGCACAAGGCCAGCTACGGTGAACTCGCCGATGCGGCGAGCAAGCTCAAGGCGCCCGCAAAAGTCACCCTTAAGGACCCATCAAAGTGGGCCTTGATCGGCAAGCCGACGCGACGCATCGACAGCTTGGCCAAGGTCACCGGCACGGCCGGCTTCGGCATGGATGTGAAGCGCCCGGGTCTGCTGACCGGCGTGATCGCGCGAGCGCCCGTGTTCGGCGGCAAGGTCAGGAGTTTCGATGCGACCAAGGCCAAGGCGGTGCCGGGTGTGGTCGATGTCGTCCAGGTACCAAGCGGAGTTGCGGTGCTCGCCAAGCATTTCTGGGCAGCGAAAAAAGGCCGCGACGCGCTTGAGATCGAATGGGATATGGGCGCTGGAGCCACGTTGTCCACAGTCGCGATGCGTGCCGACTATCGCGAGCGGGCCAAGGCGCGTGGCGCGATCGCCAAGCAGGCGGGCGATGTTGATGCGGTGCTTAAAGCCACTGACAAGCGCATTGATGCGGATTACGAGTTGCCCTTCCTCGCGCATGCGCCGATGGAGCCGCTCAACTGCACGGTCGAGATCGGCAAGGACGGTTGCGAGATCTGGACCGGCACGCAGTTCCAGGGTGTTGACCAGGGTGTGGTCGCGCAAATCCTTGGGTTGAAACCCGAGCAGGTGAAGATCCACACGCAATTTCTTGGTGGTGGATTTGGACGTCGCGCCAATCCGCATTCGGACTTCATTGCCGAGGCGGTGCATGCTGCAAAAGCGTCGAAAAAGTCGGTCAAGATCGTCTGGACGCGTGAGGACGATATTCACGGGGGATACTATCGGCCGATGTGGCTGTCGCGTTTTTCGGCCGCGCTGGGTGCCGATGGAAAACCGTCCGCGTGGGCACACACCATCGTTGGGCAATCAATATCGGCCGGTACGCCGTTTGCCCAGTTTTCGATCAAGGATGGTGTCGATTCTGCTTCGGTCGAAGGCGCCGCTGATTCACCGTATCTCGCGGGCATACCGGCGCACCGTGTTGACCTGCATACGCCCGAGACGCCGATTCCGACGCTGTGGTGGCGCTCGGTCGGCCATTCGCATACCGGTTTCGTCATGGAGAGTTTTGTCGACGAGCTCGCCCATGCGGCCAAGATCGATCCTTTGGAATATCACCGCAAACTGCTGCCGGCCGATTCACGCAACCTGCGCGCGCTCGAGCTGGCGGCGAAGGAATTCGGCTGGGGCAAGCCTTTGGCCAAGGGTCATGCTGCCGGATTGGCCGCGCATGCCTCGTTTGGAAGTCATGTCGCCCAGGTTGCCGAAGTCTCGGTCGAGGATGGCAAGATCCGCGTGCATCGGGTGGTTTGTGCGATCGACTGTGGTCCCGTTGTGAACCCGTTGACGATCGAGGCGCAGATGCAATCGGCGATCGCCTTCGGTCTGGGTGCTGCCCTGCACAGCGAAATCACTTTCAAGGATGGCAAGGTCGAACAGAGCAACTTCAACGATTACGTGGTGCTGCGCATCGACGAAATGCCCAAGGTCGAGGTGCATATCGTCAAGAGCACCGAGAAGATGGGCGGTGTCGGCGAACCCGGATTGCCGCCGATCGCGCCCGCTGTCGCCAATGCGCTGTTTGCGCTGACCGGCAAGCGCTTGCGCAAG
This sequence comes from Dokdonella sp., assembly GCA_039923515.1. Classification (GTDB taxonomy): domain Bacteria; phylum Pseudomonadota; class Gammaproteobacteria; order Xanthomonadales; family Rhodanobacteraceae; genus Dokdonella. The sequence goes on along the minus strand of JBDTCQ010000309.1, from coordinate 3,454 downwards.
CTGCCGCTGAGCCTTGCCTGATCCGGGCGTGTCACCCGCCAAGTCAGGCGGGTGGCAGCGTTAAAGCATCAGCTGTGCGAATACGCCGCGCGCAGCAGATTGTGGAAATGCCAGACACCGCTCTCGCGCTTCGGGCACAGGCGACCCGCGTCGTAGGTGCCGGAGGCCAGGCCACGCTGCACCGCCTCGCAAATTCCCACATCCTCAAGCTGGACCTCGTCGCTGAACTCGGCATCGCGGGCAATGCGTGCCAGCGCTTTTTCATCCTGCGCATAGTAGAAATCGAATTCGACGCGGCAGCGCTGGGGCCCAAGCGGCAGGATGCGATTGGTCTGCAAACGTCCCGGCATGATGTTGAGCATGATGTTCGGGTAGATCTGATAGTAGAACGCCTCGCCCTCGCCGTAGATTTCGCCGCCATCACGCAGCGGCGAGGACTGCAGGCTCTGCCAGGCAAACAGCTCGGTATCGTAAGCGCGGTAGTCGAGCACCTTCGACAGACCTGGATGGACGTGGGGCAGGTGATAGCCTTCAAGGAAGTTGTCGACATAGACCTTCCAGTTGCAGGCTATGTCATAGCTCTCGCGACGCTGGAAGCGCATTGCTGACAAATCAATCGGCGCGATGCGCTCGATGATGCCGGCGTAGACCTCATCGAATCCGGGAACCTCATCGCTCAGGGCGACGAAGATCAAGCCCTGCCATTCGTGCACACGCAGGGGTGGCAGGCGGATGTCGCCGACATCGAAATCCTGCGCACCTTGCATCTCCGGCGCGCTGCGCAACTGGCCATCGAGGGCGTAAGTCCAGCCGTGGTATTTGCAGTGCAGGGCCTTGGCGCCCTTGCCGTTGCACAGTGCCAGCGGCCCGGCGCGATGGCGGCAGACATTCGGGAACGCACGAAGCACGTCATCCTGGCCGCGTACGATCAGGATCGGCACCTTGCCGATCGTCTCGATGACATGATCACCGGGCTCGGCCAGTTGCGCTCGATGCGAGACGAGCTGCCAGCTCCGCGCAAATACCGCCTCATGTTCCATGTCGAGCATGGCCTCGCCGACATAGAATCGTGCTGGCAACGCATGAGCATGGTCGAGGGGTGATGTCTGGATTTCTCGGTACATGGTGATCTGCTCTGGTAATCAATCGGCAATTGATGGTGTTGCAGGCCTAGTGTCGCGCGGAATGACTCATCAGGGCCATCATGTGCAAAGATTGGAGGTGTTCAAGCTGTTTCAGCAGTGCGCTCAGCGATCGTCTTTTTCATCGATTGGTTCTGTCGCTCTGAGCTTGATTCCAGTCTTTTCAATCGCACCCATGGAGCACATATGACCGGCACGCGCGCATCGCTGTTGATGGCTGGACTCTTGTTTGCAATGGGTGCGGCCCAAGCAAAACCACCCGCCGCCGCGAGCGACGCCGAGCTGCTCGCACGCGTCGAGCGCGTGTTGGCCAAGACGCCCTTGATTGATGGTCACAATGATCTGCCCTGGGAAATACGCACGCGTGAGGGCGGTGTCGACCTCGCTGTTGATCACTCGCATCTGCCGCGCCCGGCCGATGCGGCAGCGGACTGGGTTGGCCTGATGACCGACATTCCGCGATTGCGTGCCGGCCATGTCGGTGCTCAGTTCTGGTCGGTGTGGATTCCGGCGACGACAACCGGGCCCGAGGCAATCAAGACCACGATCGAGCAGATCGATATTGTCCACGGCATGGCCACGCGGTATCCGCAGGCCTTCCAGATGGCCTACAGCGCCGAAGACATTGTGCGCATCCACAAGGCGGGCCGTATCGCCTCGCTGATCGGCATCGAGGGCGGTCATCAGATTGACAACTCGATGGCGACGCTGCGCCAGATGTACACGCTTGGCGTGCGCTACATGACCCTCACTCATACCCTCAACACCGACTGGGCCGATTCGGCCACGGCCAATCCGCAACACAATGGACTGACCGGCTTCGGCCGTGCCGTGGTCGGCGAGATGAATCGGTTGGGCATGATGGTCGATCTCAGCCATGTGTCGGCCAAGACCATGCAGGATGCGATCGCTGCCAGTCGATCGCCGGTGATGTTTTCGCATTCCGGCGCGCGTGGCCTGATCGATCATCCGCGCGATGTGCCGGATGACGTGTTGCGCCTTGTCGCGCAGAACCACGGCATCGTCATGGTGAATTTCTTCCCGGGTTATATCTCGCAGCAACGCGCGCGCTGGGATTCCGATCGCGCCGCCGAGGAAACCCGTTACAACTCGCCGCCATACTATGGCCTCTACATTGGTCAACCGGAGCGCGCGGCAGCGGCGATGGCTGAATGGGAGCGCCTGCATCCGCCACCGATCGTAAAACTCGCTGATGTCGCCGATCATCTCGATTACATCCGCAAGATCGCCGGTGTCGAAAGCGTGGGCCTCGGATCGGACTTTGACGGCATTCCAACTACGCCGGATGGACTTGACGGCGTCGACAAATATCCGGCCCTGCTCGTGGAACTGGCGCGTCGCGGCTGGAGCGATGCCGAACTGGCCGCCGTTGCTGGCGGTAACATGCTGCGCGTCATGCGCGCAAACGAGGCGGTCGCGCGAAAGCTGCAGGCGAGCGAAGCGCCGTCGATGGCAAAGATCGAGGATGACAAGAAACGCGTCAGCGAATGAACCCGGTTTTCAACGTCCTGTTTGAGGAGTGATGAAATGCCAGACGAAGCCACCGCCAAGTCACCTGCCAGCGCTGAACGCGCGCGGCGCTACCGAACGGTATCGCCCAACATTCTCGATGCAATCGGCGACACGCCCTTGCTGGAAATCGACGGCATCTTCGTCAAGCTCGAATTCGTCAATCCATCCGGTTCAATCAAGGCGCGCATCGCGCAGTACATGATCGAGCGTGCGGAGCAGCAAGGTCTGTTGAATCCAGGTGACACCATTGTCGAGGCGACCAGCGGCAACACGGGCAATGCCCTGGCCATGGTCGCGGCAGTCAAGGGCTACCGGATGCTTGTGGTCATGCCACACGGCCTGTCCGACGAACGCATGGCGATCTCGCGTGCCTACGGCGCCGAGATTCTTTTCTGCGGAGATTTTCATGTCGATCAGGCGCTCCAGCGTGCGCGCGAGATCGGCGAACAGCCGGGCTATTTTTGTCCCGGCCAGTTCAACTCCGAGAGCAATGTCGAGGAGAACCGCTTGATCCTCGGGCCGGAAATCCTCGCGCAGTTGCCCGCGGGTCGCTTGCCTGATGCGCTGGTCCTCGGCGTTGGCACTGGCGGCACCCTGATTGGCGTGGGCCAGGCCTTCCGTGCGGTCAATCCCTCGGTACGCCTGTTCGCGATGGAGCCTTCCGAGTCACAAACCATCCTCTGCGGAGAAATCGCCAGCCACGCGATCGAAGGCATTTCCGACGGTTTCATACCCGGCATCTTCCAGCGTCATTCGAGTTTGATCGATGAACAGATCTC
>JBDTCQ010000308.1:0-3118 GCA_039923515.1 Dokdonella sp. | reverse complement strand
ATCCCTGCAACGTGGGCGCCCGACCTGGCTGTCCCTGGGCGGCATGCGCGAGTCATTCCAGATCAGCGGTCGCATGTGCGATCTCGACTACCCCTGCCTGGTCGAAGCACGCTACGACGGCCAACCCGACAAGGCCATTCCGGCAGACCGCTACGTCATCGAGTTCAAAGGACGTATCGCCGGCTACGGCGACATCCTTCGCAACAGCACCGACCCGTATCCGATTGCCGAACTCTGGTTGCGCCCCGGCAAGTACGAAATCCTCTCGCGTGACCGCGCCAATGTGATCCGCCACAGGCAATCGATTGTCATCAACAAAGGCAAGCAAAATCCATGAACGACATCGTGCATGCCGCGGGCGCTCCCAGAGCCGTTGGCGCATACCCACACGCGCGACGCGTCGGCAATCTGCTGTTCCTGTCCGGAGTTGGTCCGCGCAGTCCCAAAGACAACTCGATCCCCGGTAACGTGCTCGATGCCGACGGCAAGCTGGTGAAACATGACATCGAGGCGCAGTGTCATCAGGTCTTCGCCAATGTTCGGGCTGTGCTCGAAGCCAGCGGCGCACGCTGGCAGGATCTCGTCGACGTCACCGTTTTCCTGACCGACATGCGGGGTGATTTCGCCACCTACAATCGCATCTACGCCGAATACTTCAGCGATGTCCAGCCATGCCGCACCACCCTCGGCATCAGTGACCTGCCCACGCCGATCGCGATCGAATTGAAGTGCATGGCCGTCGTTGGCGAACCTCGCTGACCTTGCGAGTGGCATCCATTTATCAGCAGATTCTCGGCAAACAGCTCGATTTGCTGGATTCACGCGTGCGCAGATTCCACTGCTTGCGTGGAGCACATCGCCTGACGGGTCATTGCTCGATTCGCGCGGCAGAATCGTCGATTGGAAAGCTGATCAGCGCCCTGCTTCGACTTCCTGCCGCAACTGCCGGGGCCGAGTTGAATTTCGATTTGCAGGCCGACGAGCACGAGGAAGTCTGGACTCGGCATTTTCCCAGAAAGACCATGCGATCACGGCTTCAACCTGCTGCAAACGGATTGCTGGCTGAGTGCATCGGCCCAGCGCGACTCCTGTTTTCACTGAAAGCTGATGACGGGGCGCTGAAGATGCAACTGGAAGCGATCCGCATTTTCGGCCTGCCCTGGCCGAAGCGCTGGTTGCCGGAGATATGGGGAATGGAACACGGCGACGAGGATCGATTTCACTTCGACGTCGGCGCGCGATTTCACCACTTTGGATTGCTTGTAGCCTACTCAGGTTATCTCAACTTGCCGGACACGGAACCCACTCCATGATCGTCGTCTTCGATGCGCATTGTCTGCTGTGCAGTGGATCAGTGCAGCTCCTGCTGCGCCATGACACCCATCGGCGACTTCGCTTTGCAACGATACAGTCCGACATCGGCCGCAACTTGCTCGAACGCGCCGGCGTAGACGCCATCCAACCTGATTCATTCGTCCTGGTCGATGGACAGAAAACCTGGACCGAGACTGCCGCCGTTCTCCGTGTTGCCCACGCACTCGGCTGGCCCTGGCGTCTGGCCTGGATCACCTGGCTGATTCCGTACCCGTTGCGTGATGCGGTCTACCGCTGGATTGCACGCAACCGTTATCGCTGGTTTGGGCGCCGCGACGTGTGCTTCCTGCCTGATCCGGAAGACGCAGACCGCTTTATCCACTAGCACCGGAATCACACGGAATCCTCGTCTTGAAATTTGCATTCCATCTATTCAGGAGATGGCTCATCCAGGCTTCAAGCCTCCGCCTATTTACCTCGAAATCGCCCCAGACTACCTTCGCATCCGCCGACCTGCAAAAGCTGACCGGATGTGCACATCATCAGATCTGGCTGGCCGGATTCGGCCAAAAGCATACACAGGGCACATTTGTTCGTGACGCCATTGCGATGCGCGTCTGAAAATCCGGCATCATTGTGCGCATGACGAAGTGGCTGAAACAGATACCGGGGATTGGCCCCGCTTTGCTTGCGGCGCTGTTCTTCGGCGCGAGCACCCCATTGGCCAAACTGCTGCTGGCCGATATCTCACCCATTCTGTTGGCTGGGCTGCTTTACGCAGGCTCCGGCCTTGGTCTCGGCCTTTGGCTGTTGCTGCGACGATTGCTCCCTCGTGGAGCGCGCGCGGAGGCTGCGCTGCAACGTCGCGACCTTCCCTGGCTCGCGGGTGCGGTGTTGTTCGGCGGCGTGCTGGGCCCTGTGCTGTTGATGCTCGGACTGGCCTATACCCCTGCGTCGACAGCATCCTTGCTGCTCAATACCGAGAGTGTCCTGACCGCCCTGATTGCGTGGATCGTGTTCCGCGAGAATGTGGACGTCCGCATCTTCCTGGGCATGCTCGCCATCGTTACCGGCGGTGTGATCCTGTCATTGTCCGAGACCCCATCGGCAGGGGTGCCTTGGGGCGCATTTGCGATTGCTGGCGCATGCGCGTGCTGGGCCATCGACAACAATCTGACCCGTGTAGTGTCGGGCGGTGATCCCGTTCAAATCGCCGCGATCAAGGGAGGCGTGGCGGGCACCATCAACATCGCCATCGCGCTGATCATCGGGCAGCGCTTTCCGGATGCATTGCATGTGCTTTCGGCCGGGACCATCGGGTTGATCGGCTACGGCGTCAGCCTGGTCGCCTTCGTACTGGCTTTGCGCCATCTGGGTGCTGCGCGCACCGGCGCCTATTTTTCCACCGCGCCCTTTGTCGGCGCGGCGTTGTCCTTGCTGCTGTTGAGCGAAACCCCCGGCCTGAGCTTCTGGATCGCCGGTGCGCTGATGGCCTTGGGCGTCTGGCTGCATGTCAGTGAACAACATGTGCATGAGCACGAGCATGAAGCACTCGATCATGAGCATCTGCACACCCATGATGATCACCATCAGCATGCACATGATTTCGAGTGGGATGGAGGCGAGCCGCATTCACACCCGCACAAGCACCAGCCCATGATCCACTCGCATCCCCACTATCCGGATCTCCACCATCGGCACGAACACAACTGACGCTTCACGCCTTTGACAAAAGATCTACTTCAGCATCGACACCCCGAGTTGTTCGTGTGACAGGAGAGGTGCCGCAGTTCCCGAACTGCGG
>JBDTCQ010000307.1:0-15400 GCA_039923515.1 Dokdonella sp. | reverse complement strand
GCCGATCTGCGCGGCAAGACCGACGAGGAGTGCGCCACGGCGATGATTTCAATCAGCGACGCGCAATTCCAGCGACCGCTCGTCGACGAGGCAATCCGCGCGCGCAAGCTTCCTTCAAATTTCACGATACCGGCCGTATGGGCCGCCAATACGGCCGCACAATTGCAGGCGCGTCTAAAGCCCGCAAGAGGCGATGGCTTGCTGCCCGACTATCCATTCGGCAGCGATTTCAACGACATCGAGTTGCGCCTGCTGGCGGGACTTGGCTGGTTGAAAGCGGCGACGGCCAAGCCCACGGGGTGGCCCAGGATTGCCTCGGCGATTATTGCGCCCGGGGCCAGGGACAGCGAGTCGCTGGCGCGCATGGGGCTTGCCAGGCCCGGGTCGCTGAAAGAACGCCTGCTTGCGAGAATGCTCGCAGGCGCCTTGAATCGTGCGCATTGAGGGTCGTAACGTCATCACCTGTGGATAGACCCCAACGCCGACCCGGTGGCTCGATATTTGCTAAGTTATGAGTGTTCCTAAACTTTTCCGGCAATACGGTCCGAATCATGAGTGAACTTCATCGTCGGCTGCTGCGCGATCTGCCTGATCGTCGAATGTCCAAGGCGGGCGATTTCAATACCGAAGCGCGTGCGGTGCGTGCCTGGGTCGACGCGCTGCCATTGGCGAATTTTTCGGCCACCGCACGCATGTTGGTCGAGGCGCTGCGCGCCATGAACCGGATGCGCACGGCACCGGCCGAAAGGCTGGAGGCGCTCGAGATCCTGCGTGTGCCGATCAATCAACTGGCCAATCTGGTCGAGAAGCAGATCATCGGAGCCAGCTTTCCCTTACCGCCGCAGCGGACCGAGCTCGGGACGCTGGCACAGAAATTCCAGAATGAACTCGCGCGTGGCTATCGGATCGCCCTGTACGATTTCTGCGCGCCGAACGGCAGTGCACCGATGTTGAGGCGTAAGCAGGTCGCCACCGCGGCAGTGCGCGCCCTTATTCACGGGGGTGCGCGCCTGCACCGTGCTTACCTGCTTTACCGCACGCCGCCGCCCGGCGCGTGGCAGGAGTTGCATGACACCTACCGCTTCATTGCTTCGCTGGGTCTGGATCATCGGGCTGTCGATGACGTGGTGGCCGGCGCGCCGATCACGGCACTGACCGCCTACGCTCACACCTTGCTGCTGGCCCTGGCCAATCCCTACCATTTCACCCAGCGCGAATTGATCGAGGTGATTTCGCTGACCTGCGCGTTTGCGCCGTATTGCGAATTCGGCCCCGGCATTGCCCGGAACACAGCAACCTATGCCGTCGATGCTGAAAACGACAGCGGCCCCGGCTATCTGCCCGAGGAGCGTGAGGCTGGCGGCAATGCGCTGATGTCAATCAGTCTTGCCAAGGTGCTCGATCACGTCGAATCACAGATCGCCAGCCTGCCGCCGGGAGTTCGCGTGGTGACGTTCCGCATGCGTGGCGGGCCGCCGATCCAGGTTGATATCGACCTGACCCAGCGACTCGTCGATGGCTGGAGCTCGGGCGGCGAGCGCGGCGATATCCGCTTGCCGGGAGGCTATGAACTGCAGAGCGTGATCGGTCTGCATGACCTGCATTTCATGCTGGCGGGAAACACCGATTTCGAGAGCTTCCTGCGCCGAATCCGCGGAACAACAATCCAGATGTCCGGTAATGACACGGCTGCATCATGGGTGCAAGGCAGTGGAGAAACCCTGCGCAGCCAGCCGGTTCCCGCCCGGATCATCGATCAGGGCTTCGGCGGATATCGTCTGCTGTGGGAGCGTCGCGGTTCGGGTGAGGCGGTCAAGGCCAAGGTCGGCGAGCTGGTTGGTCTGGCCCTGCCCGAGAGTGGCGGACTGCCGCCCGACTGGATGATCGGCGTGATCCGCTGGATGCGTGTCGATGACGAGGCACGTATTGATGCGGGTATAGCCTTGCTCGCACGGCGATCGCTGGCGATAGGGATCAGTGCGCTCGACGCCACCGGCAATCCGATCAGCGATCGGCGCGGCATCCTGCTCTCGCCGATTCGATCCGACGACACCGCGATCTACAGTTCCCTGCTGGCGCCAGGCTTGTTCGAGCGGGATGCCGGATCGATCCGCATGACCCTGCCGGAAGATCCGCATCGCTGGCCATCCTCGGCGTGTTCGCTGGACGTGTCTGGCGCAGGCTTGCTGGAGTCGGCGGGTGCCTATCTGCGCTTCACCTTGCCCATACTCGATCTGCCAGATGCCGGCCTTTCCGCCGAGATCCAGGAAAGGGCAGCCGAGAGCGAGCCGGCCTAGGTCGGTTGCGCGTTCAAGCGGCCCGGGCGTTACGCGAAGCTGGCCGATTAAACGCGTGGCAGAGCCACGATCCGACGGTCCTGATGCTGGGCTTTGCCCGGATGCGGCATAATTCGCCATTCCGAATTTCCGGACGCATTGCGACCCAGCCCGTCAATGAGCAGTTCTTCCGATAGCGCAATGACGCGGCGTGACAGCGTTGGTGTCCGCATTGGTGCGGTGATGGTGGGCAGTTCCGCACCGGTGGTCGTGCAGTCGATGACCAATACCGATACGGCCGATGTCCTTTCGACCACGCGCCAGGTTGCCGAGCTTTCCCGCAGCGGCTCCGAACTTGTCCGCTTGACGGTCAACAATGCGGAGGCCGCCACCGCGGTGCCCAAGATCCGCGATCGCCTTGCGATGATGGGTGTGTACGTCCCCTTGATCGGCGACTTCCATTACAACGGACATCAGCTGCTGGCCGATGAGCCAGCTGCCGCGGAGGCACTGGCGAAGTACCGGATCAATCCGGGCAACGTTGGCTTTGGGCGCAAGAAGGACAGCCAGTTTGCGGCGATCATCGAAACCGCGTTGCGCTACGCCAAGCCAGTGCGCATTGGGGCAAATTGGGGTTCGCTCGATCAGAACATGGTGGCGACGCTGATGGATGAAAACCACACGCGCAGCGAACCCTGGGGTGCGGCCCGCGTTGCCCGCGAGGCCTTGATCCGCTCGGCGCTGGATTCCGCTGCGCGTGCCGAACAACTGGGCATGGCCCGTGACCAGATCATTCTTTCGTGCAAGGTCTCCGGCGTGCAGGAGTTGATCGCTGTCTATCGAGATCTCGCCGCACGCTGCGATTACGCTTTGCATCTGGGCCTGACTGAAGCTGGGATGGGCTCGAAGGGCATCGTCGCCTCGACGGCGGCGCTGTCGGTGCTGTTGCAGGAAGGCATCGGTGACACGATTCGCATCTCGCTGACCCCGGAACCGGATGAATCCCGCACGCGCGAAGTGATCGTCGCCCAGGAGTTGCTGCAGACGATGGGCTTGCGCGCCTTCACGCCAATGGTCACCGCGTGTCCGGGATGCGGACGGACAACCAGTACGTTGTTCCAGGAACTGGCGAAATCGGTACAGGAGCACGTCAGGGCGAAGATGCCTGAATGGCGGATCAAGTACGACGGCGTCGAGAACATGACCCTCGCGGTCATGGGCTGCATCGTCAACGGACCGGGTGAGTCGAAACATGCCGACATCGGCATCTCATTACCCGGTACCGGCGAGTCGCCGGCCGCGCCGGTGTTTATCGACGGGCAGAAAGCGATGACCTTGCGCGGCGACAATATCGCCAGCGATTTCATCGTGGTCATCGAAAACTATGTCGCCGGGAAGTACCAGGGGCGCGGTTCGGCCTGAGTGGCCTGGGACTGGATTTTCCGTTGCGCTGTTTGAGGGGTTTGCCAGCGGCCTCATATTCGGGTGGTGCGATGCGCGCTTCCGCGGCCAGGTGATTCCGTGATCGCTGCATCGTCAGCGACTTCGGCAATACCCCGCGATCATCGCGCATTGGATCTGCGCTTTTGCTTGCTGTTACAGAAACGCCTGGCGTTCCACAGGGTGTGCTGTGCGGCCGAAGGATGCCTCCAGAGTGCGTAGGGTACTGGCCGATTGGCTTTCCTGCCCACTCTCCGCGCGCAAGGGCAGGCGCCGTTTCAAGCGTCCATCCATGATGCCACGGCACTTCAAGACTTCGATGCAGGTTCCTGTTTTTGAATGGGAAATCCCCAAGCGAAGAGCGGCTGGACTGGATTGATCCATGGCTTGCGCAGGGCGGAAGACAAAGGCCAGAGCACCGCCGGTTTCAGCAGCCAGTTGCAGTCGGCGCAATTGCCGGTAATCGGCCTTCGGCAACCAGTGCACGACGGCTGCACAGCAACCGGCGCGCAGGCATTGCTCGGCGCTCCAGTGCGAGTCGGCGACATCGGCATCGATTTGCACGAGATGATCGAGATCGATACCCGCTGCCGTAAGCGCCGGAGGGTAGGGCAGATAAGGTGGCGCAATGATGGCCACGCGACGACGCGAGCGGGTCAATGCCGCCAATGCCGGAAGCACCAGTCCCAGTTCTCCGAGGCCATCATTCTCGACGAGGATTTCAATCAGCGAGCCGATCGGCCAGCCGCCTCCCGGCAGCAAGGCATCGAGTGAAGCATTGCCACTGGCCTGGGTGCGTATGGAGGAGACGGGTTCGGCACCACCGCGCCAGATGCCGGGATGGCCCAGCAATTCACTGAGCGTGGAGGGACGCGGGCTCGCGGAAGGAGTGAGCAGGGATGAGGCGAGGACAGCGGACATCAGACTCTCCGGATCATGCCGACATAAAGCCCTTCGATGGCGAAGGACTCGCGCTCCGGATCCACCTCGATCGGCGCAAAGTCGGGATTGCTGGGAAGCAGGCGAATCCGTCCGCGCTTGCGCTCAAGGGTTTTCAGGGTGACCTCGTCATCAACACGGGCGACCACGATGCAACCGTCATCAGCGCTGTCGGCGCGGTGGATCGCGGCCAGATCGCCATCGAGGATGCCGGCATCGCGCATGCTCAGGCCCATCACACGCAGGAAGTAGTCCGGGCGCGGGCGGAACAGGCTGGCATCGATACCAAACTCGCCTTCGATGTTCTCGGTGGCGAGGATCGGACTGCCGGCGGCCACGCGGCCGACGAGGGGTAGCGTTAAGGCCGCCGGAGTCCTTGAGCGATGGTTGAGGCGCAGACCGCGGTGCGGCGTGCGTTCGAGTGCGCCCTTGCGGACCAGGGCGGTGACGTAATCCTGTGCCGAGCTGTGCCGGGCGAAACCCATCGCATCGGCGATCTCGCGCAGGGTGGGTGGGCGCCCGCGTTCAAGCGTGTGCTCGCGGATATACTCGAGCACGCGGCGTTGGTTTTCGGTCAGCAGGATTTCGTCCATACGTACTAATGTACGTATATCAGTCCCGATAAGCAAGCACCTTCGGCATGCGGGTTTCTATTCGGGCGCTGGCGCTACGGCGCTCAGAGATTGTGAAAAATTCGACTGCCGTAGCGAGAGCGTCGCCGGGCGTTCGTGCCAAGGTGCGTTGTGGGCGAATTCGGCGAGTTTAGCGAGCTAAATGACTCGAATTCGCCCGCAGCGCGCCGCCGACACGGACGTTTGGCGGTGCTCGCAGTAGGCAGGCGATTTTTTCACAAGCTCTCAGGGCAAGAGTCCAATACGAAACAGGAGGGATGACGTGTTGCGACAGGCGCTGTGCAGTGCGTCCACGCCAAGCGCACCAGTGGCCAGAGCCGCGATGATCGGGCCAAGCGTTCCATCCGCTACCCACAGAATCGCAATCGCCAGGCACACGAACAACACGCCAAATGCTCCGGTGACGATACGGTGCGTCTTTGATCCTCGATGCTCTGGATGGGATTGCATGGTCATGACCGATCGGCGGACCTGATGGATCGTTTTTCAAGCGTGGTTGCTGGCGACGGATTCGGCAAGCTCGCGCAGCATTTCATTGTCGATGCCGCCGAGCGTCGGAATGGCGTCGAGCGGAACCCAGGAAAGTTCGAAAAGTATCGGACCTGTTCCCTCATGTGAGTCAACTTCGGTGTGTCTCCATCTTTCCGGCGTCACATCGTCGGTGCAGAGATGAAAATACCAGGCGGTGATGGTTTCGTTGCGCCCGATCGAGCGCAAATTGCGGATCGATGAGCCCAGAAAGGAAACGATCTTCAGGCCACTGAGACCCGTCTCCTCTGTGGCCTCGCGCAGCGCAGCCTGCTCCGGAGACTCGCCGGGCTCGATCGTCCCGCCGGGAATCTGCGGATCCGCATAGGAATGGTCGACGTATTCGATCACCAGAAGCCGGGAGCCCTGGGTGATATAGGTGAATACGCGATCGCGCGTTGGTTTCATGTTCGATCAACTCGCAGTCGTCTTGCGCACGCAGTTTTCATCTGGCGCACGTCGGAGTGTTGCGACGCTCAGCGGTACTGACGCAGGTACTTCCATTCAAACAGGCGCTTGGCCCAGTGCAGCAGGCGCATGGATGGCAGCAGCCAGTTGCGCTCGGGCGTGCGCCAGACCAGCGAGCCACGATTCAGGGCATCGACAATGCAGATCAGTTCAACTTGGAAAGTGGCGCTGGTGGGTACGCCGCGCAGGTCGCCGAGCAAATTTTGTGCAGCCGCGACGGCTTGAAGATCGGCCATGTGCGCCTGCTTGGGCATCCAGTCGGGTCCTGGAAAGCTGCCCGAGTCACCGACCACGACCACGCGCTCGAAACCCGGCACGCGGCAATGTGCGTCAGCCTGCAACAGGCCGCCGGGCGAGCGGGGCAGGTCGGTTGTGTCGAACCATGCGTTACCGGTCATGCCCGGCATGAACAGGATCAGGTCGGCACGGAACTCACCGCCGTCGGTGACCACTTTGTCGATATCGAAACGTTGCGGCTTGTGGCCGAGATGGGTGCGAATACCACGCCGCGCCATTTCATCGAGCAGGTGCCCGACCGCCTTCGTTCCCAGACGCTTGCCAGGCTCGGTGGACGGGTTGAAGAACACCAGTTCGAAATGTTTGCGTCGACCCTCGTTGCGCAACTGCGTATCGAGGCCGAACAGGAATTCGAACATCGGGCCGCCGCGCACCGCCGTCGGCTCATTCGGATTGCCGCCGAAACCCACTGCAATCGTGCCACCCTGCATCGCACGCACGCTGTCGCGGATTCGCTCTGCGGCAGCGATTCCTTCGCAAGGCGTGATTGCATGCTCGATGCCGGGCAACTTCTTGATGAAGCGCCCGCCAGTCGCAATCACCAGTGCGTCGTTGACAATGTCTCCCGCGCTGGTCTGAACGACGCGCCCGCCATCGGTGAGCCCCGTCACTTCCGCCGCGAAAAACTTCACCCGTTGACGACGCAGGAAATTATCGAGCGGAACGATCAGATCCTCACGTTTGCGCAAACCACTCGGGATCCAGATGATGCCGGGCAGATAGTGCAACTCGGCGCGCGGTGCGACCAGGGTGATCTCGACATGCGCATCGCGCTTGCGCAGTTCACGAATGGTCGACAGCCCGGCAAAGCCGGCACCCAGTACGGTGATGCGTGAGGGAGTGTTGATCGTGTTCACTCGATAGTTGCCGGGCAATCGGAAGGCAAGGAACGTTTCATCGTGGGGATGGCACGGCTGATCATGTTCGGGAAGTCGTTCATGGCTGTCTCCAGCGTTGTCTCGTACGGGCAGTGCTGACCGCGTCCGCTCCGGCGAAGAGCATTCAACGCTCGGGCCTGGATCATGCCAGTCATTCATTATCTCCCTGTGCACGGTATCGGTGACCCCCGTCTCGCACAACCTTGTTCGCATCCACAAAAGAGCTGTCTTGACCTGCTGACGTCGGCCCACAACTCATTCGTTGACTTGGGCGGTTCAAATGGCAGACTCGCGGGGTGGCATCGCTACCGCGTTTTATGCCCGCCATGCTGGACAAGCTGGGCTATTCCGCAAGAAGACGTGACCAAGTCGATGCAATTCAATCGGACCAGAGAGTAGCAAGTCTGGATAGGTCAAAAAATCATATCTCTCACATGGCGCTCGCGCCCATCGCTGCCACTACTCTTGCGGCGTTTCAATGCGTCGTCCTTATGCTGCGGCGTGTACACACAATGGCCGCCAAAGGCGGACGTCTATTCCGCCGCTTGCTTCCAAGCCAAGGATCACCTTGTCCATGAGTATTCGTAGCCGCAAGATTTTTTCCCTCAGCGTCGCAGTTGCTTGTTTGCATTTCTTTCCGCTGGTTGCCAATGCAGCAGCTCCGGCCTCTGCGTACGATCGCATCGTGGTATCCGGATTTGAGTCGATCCCAACCTTCTACGTCGCGAGGGGTGGCAACAATGCGAATCCGGGTACGCGTGCATCGCCCTGGAAAACCATCAAGTACGCCGTCGGCGCCTCGAGTCCCGCGCCGGCAGGGTCGATCATTTATGTTGCGCCAGGCACCTACACCGATCAGGTGACCGTCGCAAAGGATGGCATTTCGTTGATCGGCTACAAAACGGACCCCGGCGATCAGCCGAGTGTGCTGGCCAATGTGCCAATCGACATGACCAATACCCATCCGTTTCCGATTTTCGATCCTGCGGAGATGCCCCTGCTTGACCAGGGCAATCGTGCCAGCGGCTTCGCGTTCATGGTACAGGGCAGGCAAAATCTCACGATCCGGAATTTCAATATCCGTAACTTTGCCTACGGCATTTCCGCTGGCAATTCCAACCGCAACTTCGCCGAGAATCTGTCGATCGAAAACGTCAACATTTCCACGGTGGGAGATACGAATGCCAGCTACTCCGGGCTTGGCATCGCACTGGGCTCGATGAGTACCTCGTTTTCCAACGGCAGTTACGTGCGCAATGCATTGATCATCAATGTGGCCGCTGAAGGTTTCAAGATCAGCGGCGACAACAACGTGGTACAGAATATTCGTGTCTACAGCACCGAGAAGGACGGCTATGCCTCCACCGACTACTACGTAATGGTGACTGGCAGTTACAACGTGGTCAGCGATAGCCTCATTTGGCGCTGGCCGTTCTCTGCCCATTCCGGTCACGGCTTCACAATCAAGGACAACGCCGATCAGTTATCTGGCGGGCCGCTGATCAAGCCGATGCACAACCTCTTTCGCAACAACGTCGCCATCAACATGGGCGAGGGCTATGTGGTGCGCCATCGTGGTGTGCAGCAGAACACGTTTCTCGACAATGCCGCCTACGGCACGTACCCCGGATTCGGCAACTGCGGCAATGGCAACGGCATCGTGATTCGCGACGGTGCCAGCGCCAACCTGTTCAAGAATACGACCATTGCCAATACCTGCAACGCGATCGTCATTGGCGATTCGATCGAGGATGGTGGCGCGCTTGAAACGCCACCCTTTGACAACACGATCGACAACGCGCGGATCAACACCACCTATGTTGGCGTGGGCTACCTTCGCGATAACCCTTCCGTGCCGAATTCAGATGCTGGAAACAACCTGATCACAGGGTCGAGCTTCGTGCTGGCCCGTTACATGTTTTACGCCGAACACCCCTCCAAACAGATGCACTATGCCAATACGCTGTTCAGCGGCGTTGCCGATGTGGACAACGAAGGCTATTTCCGCGGCTACAACCAGGATGACCCCAACGGCGCTGTCTACATGAACGATATCATCCGTTCTCAATTTGATAACTGCGTGTTTGAGAAATTTCCCGGCGGCATGCCAGTCGGCTGGTGAAGCACGGGCGGAATGGATTGACTCATGCATATCCGCTGTGCGGCTTTGCATGAGTCTTGCCAGACGGACGATCATGCGTCGACAGACTTGGTGCCTGTCCCGGGCTCTGTCGCAGGCGTGACGAACGCGCCGGCGATCGTCAGGATCAATGGCGCGCTGCTGGCGGCGACGTTGTTGGCGTCACCGGCATAGATGGCACTGATCGAGTGCTCGCCGAGGGCCAGCGTCGTCTTCGAACACGTGGCGATGCCGCTCACGAGCGCGATGTTGCTGCAACCGGGGATCGGGGTGCTGCCATCAAAGACGGTCACGGTGCCGGTCGGATTGGCACCGCTCACGCCCGCAGACAAGGTGACGCTCTGACCCTCGATGGCCGGATTGGGTGATGCCGACACGATTACGCCACTTCCGGCCAATGCAATCTTCACCGACAAGGTGGCTGGCGTTGCCGCCGAGCAGGGGGCGTTCCCGCGCGTGAAAAAGCTCAGGTTCCGGCGGCCGCCATCAAGGGGTGCATGGATAGGCGGTTGCGGCCGTCGAATTTGGCGCGATAGAGCGCAGCATCCGCACGCTCGAGCAGCGAGTCGGCGTTGTCGCGGCCATCAGTGATTCCCGCGATGCCAAGACTGGCCGTCATGCGCACGGTTTTACCCCGGATATGGACCGGATGTGCCTCCACACTGGCGCGCCCGCGATCGCCGACCAGACGGGCAGTTCCCGCATCGATATTGGGCAGCACAACCACAAACTCTTCGCCACCGTAGCGGCCCCTCCAGTCTGCGTTGCGCAGTTCGCGTCCAATCGCCTCGACAATCGCCTGCAGGCAACGGTCACCTACCGCGTGGCCATGTGTGTCGTTGATCGATTTGAAATGATCGACGTCGATGAAAATCGGGGCGAGCGATTGTTCATTGCGATGTGCGTCGGGGATTGCCTCATCGAGGCGGCCGAGGATGGCGCGTCGATTCAGGGTGCCGGTCAACGGATCATGGTGGGCGAGGTTGTCGGCGATATCGCGTTCGTGGCGTGCGCGCGAGGTCTGGTTGGCCAGGCGGACCGAGATGTCCAGGGTGGCGAATGCCATGCTCGCTTGAAACCCGTAGTCGGCCCATACCGGTTGATCCCAACCCGATTGCAGTTGAAGCACTCGAAAGATCGTGAATGCAAGCTCGGGCAACCACTCGACGAAGAAGAATCGTGCCTGCCGATTGCCCTTGATCAACGCTGCCAGCATGCTGCCAATGGCCACAACGCACGCCAGCAGGATCAGCCAGTTCAGCAGGTTGAAAACCATCCGATTCAATTGGCCGCTGGAATAAAGGACAAGCGGGATGGTCGTCAGCTAGGGCCAGCGCATGCCGCCGAACTTTCCGGCGTTTATGTCAGGCGCTGCGGACCATGATGTATTCATGCGCGTTCTGCCCAACCATCCGGAATCCAAGTCTGTCGTACAGATGTTTCGCCGGATTGGCTGTGAGGACGTTGAGCCTGAGATCCGCTCCCGCCGTGGCAGACTCCTTGATCATGTTTTCCAGAATCAAGCGGCCCCGGCCCTTGCCCTGCATCGCCGGTGCGAGCTGGATTTGCAGGATCTCCCATTCGCTTGGTCCACGCTCGACCTTCAGCAATCCAACGGGCACCCCTTGGTCCATCAGGATCAGCGCGCATTCGAGTCGATAGGTGACGCGCTCCAGATGATATTCGTCGGAGACTTCCACGCCGCTTGCGAGAAGGTGCGCTTCCATGGTCTGCCGCCGAAGGTCGATCAGAAATGGAATGTCTTCGCGCGTGGCTGGCCGTGTGTCCATCATCTGTCCTGGTCGGCAATTCTCAGATCACGCTGCGCTTGTCCCGACTGCGGATCCAGCCAGCGGCAGGAATGGATCAAGTCCCAACCTGTTGCCGTGACATTCTGCGGGCAGCGCATGTTGAAACACAAAAGGGCTGCGATTTCCGCAGCCCTTGTGATTTTCGCATTTTTCGTCAACGCCTTCCGGCTCGATCGATTTCTAGTTTGGCACGCTCTCGAAACCATTGGCGAAGATCAGGTCGGGGCTGTTGCCCGCGATGCGGATGACGAAGGACTGGAGTTCGCCGGATGGCCCGTACGCGAAGCCCGACATTGTGCTGGCATCGGCGGAGATGCCACCGAAACCGCCAGCCAGATCCGGATCCCAGCCGTCCGGCAGGGCGATACCCTGTTCTGCCAGATATGCGACGAGCGAGATGGTGCCGATGCCCTCGCGCCAGATCTTTGCGGCACGTGCCGGAAAGTCGAAGAAATCCGCGCTGCCGATGACGGTCTTGCCATCATTGCTGACGCCAAACGCATAGCCCATTTCAGGAATGAAGGTCAGGCCTGCCGCCTCGCTCCAGCGCCACGATCCAAAATCGCCGGCTGCATTGATGTGGTCGCCGCCGACCACGAACTGCCCGTTGTTGCTGACCCCGGTGGCCTCACCGACTTGCCAGCCGTCCGGTTCGGCCACGGCCATCGGTACGCGATCGATCCAGATCAGGTTGGAGCGGCCGTAGGGGCCATCATTCCAGCCGGCGATGACGCGACCGTCGGCGCTGATCACATTGGCGCGTGACATCTCATCGGCGCGAAGAACGGGAAGGGCGCTCATGCCGTCGGTGGCGTTCCAGACGAAGGCTTGTGCGCCGCCAAAGGCGTCATCGAAGGACAAGCCGACCACCGTACCGTCATCAGCAATGTCGTAAGCGCTGGAATTGGTCTGCAGCGGACTTGTCAGCAAGGTCGGTTCACTGCCGATTACGGCGAAGGCACCGAGGTCGCGGCCCCCTTCGTTGGAGCCGCCATCCACGGGAACCGCACCGGACACCGTGCCGGCATTGTTGATGCCGAGGCCGTCGATCAGTCCTGGCAGGATTTGTTCCTCACCGGTGCTGGCAATCCAGCGTGCGCCTGCAGCAGTCGGGATCACGCCGACCGCATATTGACCGTTGCCTGAAATCTTGGTCAGAAGCAGATTGGGCGTTTGCAGGGTAGTGAAGGTGCCTTCGGCATGGACGGCACCGCAGAAGACGAGTGAGACGGCGGCGGCTAGCAGGAAATTGCGCATGGATACTCCAGGAGTGGGGCAGGATCCGGATCTGGCACGGTAGTCAGGACGGTGCGTCGACTGTCCCGTTCAGGATCCGCGAGGACGTGCTGCGCCAACGTGTCACAACGGGGCCGCATCCGCGTTCGCGGTTCATTCGCAGGCCATTCGTGCTGCGCGAAAAACTTCTCGCTGATGGATTTCCAGCGAACCGCCAACGCAGCGAGGGTTCAGGGCGAGCGCGTTTTCGGCGTGGCAGCCTGATGCACCTTGTTGGGTGGCGCGCTGGCGGATGGCGGGATGCGACGATCCCCGGCCAGAGTTTGCGCCCGCGACAGGGCCAATTGCCACGCATCATGCTGGCCCAGTGCTCGGTAAAGACTGGCTTGCAGGACTGCGCAGGCAAAGTCGCGGTCGGCCCAGCGGGCGATACGTCCGACGATCGCACTGGCGCGTTCAGTCTGGCCGGAGCCGATCAGTGCGCCGGCGTAAGTGACTGCGACGGCAGCGACGTCGGCCGGAACCGCCCAGCGTTCGACTTGCTCAAAGGCATCGGTGTACTCACGCATGCCTGCAGCCGGCTGGTTCGTAGCCCAGGCCTGTTCGGCCCGAGCCAGCGTGGCGTAGATGCCGATGGCGGGTGAGATTGCATCGTGGCTCGCCCATTCCGAAAACTGCTCTGACTCGATCGCGGCCTGCTCGGGCTGGTCACTGTCACGCAATGCGCGGACCAGATCCAGCCAGGCGATCGCCCGCGACCGCGACTCATCGGGATCGTGCAAACCCTGCACGGCAACGCGCGCTGAAACGGCCGCGGCCTTGGCGTGCCCTTCGGCCAGAGCCAGTTGGGCGTCAATGGCGGAAATTTGTGCGAGCAGCAAAGTTTGGGTGGCGTCCGTGCCCGCTGAAAGGTTTTCCACCAAGCGGCGTGCGTCCGCAGTGCGTCCGACTGCGGCGAGTGCACGCGCCCGTTGCAGGATCATCCAGTTGCGCGTGAACGGATTGTCGAGCTGGTCGCGCCGCGTGAACGCCGTCTCGCTGGCGGCCAGCGCGGCATTGGGATCGAGCAGGGCCAGATGGGCATCAATCTGTGCGCCGACGGTCAGGAACAACTCGTTGAGCGCGCCGAATTGCTCGAAACGTTCGACCGCACGTTGCAGCGTTGGCAGCGCGGCGGAATAACGGCCGCGGACGTTGTCGAGGATGCCCTCGTTGGCTTCGACACGGCCCAGCGCAAGTGTATCGCCTGCCAACTCCAGAGCCACACGTGCGCGCGACAAATCCGCACTGGCCGCATCGTATTCGCCGCGGCTGGCCAAAGCGGCACCGAGGCCGGTGTAGGCCTGGCCCAGGATGGCCGGTTGGTGATGATCGTCCGCCAGCGCGACCGCCTCGGAAAATACGGCTTGCGCGTCGCCACTGCGCTCCTCACGCATGGCAACCGCGCCCAGACCGTTGAGGATGCGTGCGCGCAATACCGGATCGACTTCGGCCGGTACTTGGGCGAGCAAGGTCTGCAGACCTTCGCGCGCTGTCTGCATGCGTCCGGAGCGGTATTCGATCTGGGCCAGTCGCAATCGAATCTGGGGCGCGTTGCGCAGTTCTTCCGGCGCGGCATGGATCAAGCGCAGCGCGGTCGGAAAGTCATCGTTGAGCAGGGCCGCTTCGGTGCTTTGCTGCAATTCGGTCAGCGACAATGTGGCGTCGTGGACGGCCGGTCGGCTCAGGCCTAGCAGGGCGAGCAGCTGGTCGCTGGCTTCAGAGGTCGCGGCAATGACATCTCTGTTTTCCGTGGTCACCTCACGGTGTCCGCCATCGGCCGTGCGCAGACTCAGCTGCACGCGCCAGCCGCGGGCAGTCTGTTTGGCGCGCGGCACAATCAGAAGGCTCGCACCCGTTGCCTCCCGCAACGCTTGTGTGTTGCCCGTTTCGCCCTTGCGAGTGCGCGTCAAAGCCACGACGTTGTCGCTCGGAACCACCGGTTGGCCGCCACTGCTCAGACGGTTGGCGATCAGATCCATCAATCCCAGACGCAACCAGGCCCATTGCGGATCGGCTTCGACATCAAGGGGCAACACCGCCGCACGATTGGCCGGTTGTGCCGCTGCAATTTCGCTGAGTGGCGCAGGAGATATCCCGCCCAGCGTGAAGACACGGTTATTACGCTCGGCGATCAAGCTGATCAGTGCGGCGGCAATGACTGTAGCGGCCAACATGGCCAAGGCCACATGGCGCAGGCGCTGCCGAATTGGCTCCAAGCCGGCTGATGCTTTGACTATGGGTGTTGCCAGTTGGGCGGGGACAGATCCCAGTTCGGTGTTTTCATTTGTGTCCGGGCCGGTGATCGCGGACGGCTCTGACTTGGCGGTCAGATCGGCCTGGCTGTCGGCCGTCGGCAGCCCGACGGCGGGCCGCAATGGCGCCACCCATCGATAGCCGAAGCGCGGCACGGTTCGGATCATGCGCTGTTCATTGCCGGTATCGCCGATTGCACGTCGCGCCTTGAGGACGGTCTGACCGAGCAGCGTGTCACTGACATCAGCCCGTCCCCAAACGGCCGAGATCAATTCATCTCGACCCACCGCGCGTTCGCGATGTTCAATCAGGTAAGCAAGGCAATCAAACACCTTCGGCGACAAGGTGACCAACTCGCCATCACGACGCAATTCACGCGCGGCCGGATCGACGCTGCAGTCGGCAAATTGATGGGTGGGCGAAAGCATGGGCCTGAGCGTAGCGGGTGAACTGGATGAGG
>JBDTCQ010000306.1:0-4519 GCA_039923515.1 Dokdonella sp. | reverse complement strand
AGAAGCTTGCCTTTGCCTTCGCACTCCTTCAGGAGCGCGTTCGAAGCGTCACTCTGCGCCATCGAGTAGACGACCATGACCCCTGGCGGCGTGCTTCCGATGATTCGATTGGAGACGGCGGCCAGTCGATACATCAGCTCGTCGCAGGTCGGCAACTCGCTTAGCGGGACGGCGGCAGGCAGGTCACTTGGGGTGAGCGGCATGGGATCCGCGTAGCTGGATGCTTCCACCTTCGACCAGGTCGTGCTTGACGATGTCCGAATGGTGTTGGACGAGTCGCCCCAGACGTGAAATGGCTTGACGGCGAAGTAAATAGTTTTCATGAGCAAGGCGCCGTTTTGGTCGCGGGCCAGCCAAATCTCCTTTTCCCCCATGCCCTCTGCGTCCGGATTTGTCGGGGTTCCCCGGTAGCCTGGTTGGTTGCGGATCTCCATCCAGTTCTCCGAGCAATGATTGCCAACCATCCCGGCGAAGACAGCTCCCGCAGGTGGGCCCAGTTTCGCCAATGATTCTCGAAAGGCCACGAGATCCGACCATGGTTTCGACCGGCTGGGAGGATGCAAGACCAGTTCGTACCAACGCGAATAGCGCTGCGGATTCTGTTGGCGCTCTTTCTCGGCCCACTGCTGCAGGGAATCCATTGGGACGACCCACCATGCCTCGGTATTGATCACGCCCTTCTTGAAGGTCATCAGCACAGGCAAGCCCTTGGTTTCCGGCGCTGTCTCGTCGGTGATGGCGCGGCCGAGCGGGGTGCCGGACAGGTCGAATGATCCCGTCAGATCCGGACATTGCGAGTGAGTTTGCCCATCGTCCACGGCAGCCACAGCTTCGTAACCCGACGGAGTACGCTCCTCAAAGCATCCGCATAGCAGGAATGCAAGCGCGAGAATCAGGAACTGGCAGTTACGCATCATGGGTGACCTTGCCGGACATCGAGCGTACAGATCGCATCGTACTCAACTGCGCGCAGGCCGCGCATCCTGGTGCATGCAAGGCTGGCTGCCACAGGGATCCACACGGGACTCAGCGTCTTTTGGCAGTCGGCACCCTGTTCCTGCGTATTCCTGAATTAAACGGGACACATCGTCCCATGCAGGAGTGCAACGGCCATGCGGTTCCGAATTTCCACCTCGCTTCATTTGGGAGCGTTCCTGTTGTTGGGCTCGTTTGGCGCGATGCCGGCGCTGGCCAACTATGACGGCACGCTGGACACCAGCCTCGCTCCGCCGCTCGGAGCCGATCCGTTCTATGGAACTCCCGGCCTGTTTGATTACCTGATCAATCTCGGCGGAACAGGATCCGCCATGAACAACGATTACGTAGCCGCGACCACAGTGCAGGTAGATGGCAAGATTCTGGCGGCAGGATGGTCGTGGAATACCCTTTTCAGCATGGATCAGAATGCCTGCGTGCTGACGCGCTTCAATGTGGACGGGACGCTCGATACGAGTTTTGCCGGAAGTGGGCGAGTGGTGATGAATTTCGGTGCGGGCACCGAAGAAGACGACTGCTATATCAGCGCGCTCGCGCTGCAGGGCGACGGCAAGATCGTTGCGGCGGGAAACCTGTGGGACGCCACGCATGGTGAGCGAGGGATCGTATTCCGCTTCAACGCCAACGGGACGCGCGATTACGCTTTCAACAACGGTGTCAGCGCCAACCACGGCTACGTCATCGCTGGACCGAACTCCGCTTTCAGCGCCGTCGTGATCGACACGGATGGCTCGATCATCTCGGTTGGACACAGTATCCGCGCCGGATTCAGCGATGAGGATTTTTTCTACGAGGTCTGGGCTGGCGGCAACGGCAATGCGATAAGCTGGAACTGGGCATCGTTCAATCTGGGCGGCGACAACGACGATCGCGCCTACGCTGCAGTACTCCAGAATGTCAATTCGGTGATCGGCCTTTCGCCAGACAGCGTGAGGCCGGACGGCATTCTACCGATGCATCGCGCGCTCTACATGGTGGGCGCAGCGAATCGTGCGGCATATCCCGATGGTCTCGCTAACCATGATTGCGCGGTGGTCGCCTTGTACAACTCCGGTTCCGGTTGGGGCACCGACGGTACCTTTGGCAGCGGTGGAAAGCTGACAATGGACTTTCCAGTCGGCAGCGCGGGAGAGGGCGACAACATCTGCCGCACTGCAGTTTCCCGGCCCGGCAGCGATGCGGCATGGGGCGGCTATGGCGTGATCGTGGCTGGCGAGAGCTATTTCATCAGCACGCTGGGTGGTGGTACGCCCGGCCTCGCCAGCAACTATGCACTGGCCGATGTCGACCGTACCGGCGTAGTCACGCGCGAAGATGCGTTCGCATACTTCCAGGCATTGCCGGTGCCCGGCATCTATAACGGTATCTTTGGCATGGTGCGCGAGCCGAACGGCAAGCTGGTTGTCAGTGGCCATGCGGGAACCAGCGATATGAATCATCAGCCATCTGATGCGGGCGTGATTCGATTCAATTCCGACTTCAGCCGTGACACGACGTTTGGCAATGATGGCGCTGGCCTGGCGATGCTGAGTCTGGACGGACGTGGCGGCCTGCTTCTCCACCAGCGCGAGTGGGCAACCGCGCTTGCGCTCGACAACCGTGGCCATATCATTCTGGCTGGCGAACGATCAGTGATCATCGCCGTCGACAACGATTACGACTGGTTGGTTGGTCGCCTGAACACGTCGGATGAAATCTTTCGCGACAGCTTCGATGGGGTCGTACCGCCGTTGCTGTAGCGCGCAGACATGACCTGAGGGCTCAAGGCAACTCGGACATTGGGTAGTTCGGGGCTATCGACGATCGATAGCCCCGTCGTGCCGAAGCACTGGGCTCGCTGCCGCGTCGAGTTGCCGTGCACGCTTGTCAAGCTGCGCTTCCGCGATGCGTTCGAACATTGCGGGTGTTTCCTGCCAATCGGTGTACATCGTTTTCAACGGAAGGCTTGCGCTGCAATCAACTCATCGGTGAACGGCGTTGTTGTGCAGGATGAGGTCTGCCTCCCTGACCAATGGATTGGACAATCCGCGTTGCGCGATGAAAATCGCCCGCGCGGCCTGCGCCGTGCTGTGGGCAGCCTGCTGGTCGCCGCTGGCGGCCTCGATTTCTGCGTGAACCAGATCGATTTCCGCGTTGTGCCAGTCATCCCTGGCATACAGTTTCTTTCGCAGCAATCCGGCCGCAGCAATCGACACAGTTGCTTCATGCATCTCGTGTATTGCGATGGCTGCGCGCGCCCGGGCCAGCAACGCATCGGCGTAGCGTGCGTCGCTCTGCGCCTTGGCCGCGTCGAGCAGCGAGATGGCTGCATCCGCATGCTGGCGGGCATCCTGCGCATGGCCACTGGCCGTCTCGCCGAGGGATAGTGCAATCAGACCTGCGGCCTTTTCGATCGGCCCCAGTTGCTCGACGCTGGCACGCAATGTTTCAGCCTCATGATGGAGCTCCAGCGCTTCCAAGGGTTTGCCTTCATAGCGCAGGAGGATGCCCAGCTGATCGAGGCAATAGGCCTGGCGTGCGGCACTGGCCGGTTGTTTTCGATAATCATCCAGCGCCGACTGCAGCGTGATGCGTGCAGCAGCATAGTCGCCTTGCTCACGCTCGATGACACCCAGATTGCCGCGTGAAGCCAGCGCAAGTGGATGCGCGGTTCCAGCCAGTTTCGTCCAGATATCCACAACCTGCTGCATCATCGTGCGCGCCTTGACGTAGTCGCCACGGCCGACATACAGCACCGCCAGATTGTTGAGTGTGGTCGCGACATCCGCGTGTCCATCACCAAACAAATGCCGCTGCACGGCCAGCGCATCGATATAAATCGGTTCGGCCTGATCGGGTTTGCCCTCACGATCGAGCGAACGCGCAAGGTTGGTCATCGCGTCAGCAATCAGCGGGTGTTCGGCGGGGAGCAGGCGTCGATAAGTAGCCAGGCCTTGCCGGAAGATCGGCTCGGCATGACTCGCATCGCCGCGACGCATGGCGAGCACGCCAAGGTTGATCAGGTTCTCGGCGACATCAAGACTCTCCTCGCCATTCTGTCGTCGGAACAGATCAAGCGCTTCGCGGGTGTCATGTTCAGCGTCCTCGAGTGCGCCGCTTGTCTCCTCGATGTTGGCGCGCCGATTGAGGTAGTTGGCTAACTGCGACTGATCGACTGGCTTCAATGCGCGCGCGCGTGAAATGGTGTCGTCGATCAGTCCGCGAGCACGGTCCAGGTCGCCGCCGCGTTGAGCCATGTTGGCGGCGAGCGCCGAGTCGGCAATCGCCTCTGGGGAGTCAGTGCCGTGCTGATGTTCGTCAATGGCGCTGGCACGAGCGAGCATTCTTTTCGCATCATCGAGGTGGTTGCGCTCGGCCAATGTTTGCGCCAGCGCACGCAGAATGGGTGCGTTCTGCGCCGAGTCCGCGCCGTAACGTTCACCGGTCAATGCAAGCGCGCGATCGAACATCGTCTGTGCTTCGTCATAGGCGGCGAGTTGCAGGTACACGTGGCCGAGCACTTCGGCGAAACTCGAAGCGAGTT
>JBDTCQ010000305.1:0-5200 GCA_039923515.1 Dokdonella sp. | reverse complement strand
GGACGCGCTGTTCCAGCACACCGCGTTGGTGCTCGCCCAGGAGTTCATGTTCACCGAGTTCGACTGGCGTATCGGCGTGTTCAACCGCGAGCCGCTGTATGCCTGCAAGTACTTCATGTCGCGTGGTCACTGGCAGATCTACAACCACGGTGCCAAGGGCGCGGCCAAGTCCGGCGGTTTCGAAACCCTGCCGGTGCGCGAGGCGCCGGCGGATGTGGTCAAACTGGCATTGAAGGCGACTGCTGCCATTGGCGATGGACTGTACGGTGTCGATATCAAGAAGGACGGCGAACGCCTCGCCATGATCGAGGTCAACGACAACCCGTCGATCGATGCCGGTGTCGAAGACGCCTATCTTGGCGCCGATCTTTACCGGCGCATCATGTCCGAGTTCCTGCGCCGCATGGAGCGCAAACGGCTCGGCACGCGCGGCTGAGCGGCCAGCGGTCGAGCGAAACCAGGGATGAACTTTCGCAACACGGTTGTCGCCTGCCGGCGCCCCAGCCAGGCCAGATTGATCAAGGGCGCGGCGACCAACCAGAACGGTACGCTCATGCCAGCCATGCCACCGCCGCGCAGCGACGGAAACAGCGCAACCGCGATGCCGCCGCCGAGCGCCCAGGCCAGCAGCCACGACGCAATCCCGGGGGTGGAATCGCGTCCGCTGTGGCGTTGATGAATGGCTGATTCGTTGAGTGTGAACGGGGCAAGCAGCATGGTGATCCTCCGGCGGTTCAGCCAACCATGCGGGGTGCGGATCTCAGCGTCTGAGATGCAGACAGCGAAGCAGTCGGCGTGGTGCCGCATGCGATAATCGCGCCGTCTTCAATGGAGTGATGCGTGGAATCGACCGGCTTCATGCAATACGCCCTGATCCTGCTGCTGGCCGCCGTCATTGCGGTGCCACTCGCCAAGCGGTCGCGTCTGGGCGCTGTGCTCGGCTATCTCGGCGCCGGTGCGTTGATCGGGCCCTCGGTACTTAACCTGGTCGGCAACGCCGAGGAGATTTCGAATATCTCCGAACTTGGCGTGATCCTCATGCTGTTTGTGATCGGTCTCGAACTCTCACCGCAACGGCTCTGGATCATGCGCCGGCAGGTTTTTGGTTTCGGCAGCATCCAGGTGCTGGCCAGCGCGCTCGCCATTGGCGGCATCTGCGTGGCACTCGGGCTTGGCTGGAAAGTTGCCCTCGTGATCGGGCTCGCACTGGCGCTTTCCTCGACCGCGATCGGTCTGCAGATTCTGGCCGAGCGCAAGGAGTTGCAGAGCCCACATGGGCGTCTTGGTTTCGCGATCCTGCTGTTCCAGGACGTCGCCGCGATCCCGATCCTCGCCCTCGTTCCGCTGTTGGCCGTCAACGCGTCCACCACAAGCACGACCCCGGACTATCTCGTTGTCCTGCGCGTTGTCCTGACGATTGCGATCGTCGTCATCGGTGGCCGCCTGGTGATGCGCCCGCTGTTTCGCATTGCGGCGCGCACGCAGATGCCCGAGGTGTTCACTGCAAGCACCTTGCTGGTCGTGCTTGGCACCGCGTGGTTTGTCCAGTTGGGCGGCATCTCGATGTCGCTCGGCGCGTTCCTCGCCGGCGTGCTGCTGGCTGATTCCGAATACCGCCACGAGATCGAAGCCCGCGTCGATCCGTTCAAGGGGCTGCTGCTCGGCTTGTTCTTCATGAGTGTCGGCATGAGCGCGAACATCCGCCTCGCCGTCGGCGAGCCGATCCTGATCGCCTCAATCCTGCTCGGCTTGCTTGCGCTCAAGGGTCTTATCCTGTTCGCGATTGGTCGTCTCGCGCGCGAAAGCGTCGGCAGTTCGTTGATGCTGGCTGGCGTACTCGCCCAGGGCGGCGAATTCGCCTTCGTGATATTTACCCTGGCCGTGCAGAACCATGTGCTCGACAGCCATCTTCGCGACGTTCTGATTGTCGCGATCACCCTGTCGATGGCGCTGACCCCGGTGCTGGTGGCGGTGTTCGCGCGGCTTGTGCCAAAAGCCAAAACCTCGGCGCCGGTTTACGATCCGATCGGTGAAGACGATATTCCCCGCGTGATCATTGCCGGCTTCGGTCGCTTCGGCCAGATCGTCGCGCGCGTCTTGCGTGCCAACAAGATCCATTTCACCGCGATTGAAAGTTCGATCGAGCAGGTCGAGATGTCGCGCCGCTTCGGCAGCCACATCTATTACGGCGATCCGACACGCAGCGATCTGTTGCGCGCCGCGCATGCGGACAAGGCCGAGTTGTTCATCGTCGCCACGGATGATCCGGAAGCAAACATCCGCACTGCACGGCTGGTTCGACGCATGTATCCCAACCTCAAGGTCTATGCACGCGCACGCAACCGCCAGCACGCCTATCGGCTCATGGATCTCGGTGCACATGTCGTTCGCGAAACCTTCCACTCCAGCCTCGTGCTGGCCGAGGAGGCCCTGACCCAGCTCGGCATGGATGCGGAACTGGCCAGGCAAAGGGTCGCGAAGTTCCGCCAGTTCGATGAGAAGCTGCTCGCCGAACAGCACCTCTTCTACGACGACGAGGCGGCCATCATGCAAAACGCGCGCGAAGCGCAGAGTGAACTGGACCGGTTGTTCGAGGCTGATATCGCCGTCGAAAGCAAAGGTGATGGATGAGCATACGTCGGGGTTTTGCCCTCGCTGAAACCGATCTGCGCAGCTTCGACCGCAGTGAGGCGGCGCATTGTCATGTGCAGAAGCCCGATCGCTATCGGCTGATCGAGGCGCTGCCGGCCGATGTCCAGCGCATCACCCGTGGGAGCGGGGTTTCCTACATCGGCGCGAGCTTTGCCGGTGACTGCGTGGTGCAAGATCTTTCGGCGTTCGACCGCCTGCTTGATTTTGATGCCGAACGCGGCTTGCTGACGGTCGAGGCTGGCGCACGCATCGGGAACGTGGTGCGCTTTGCGCTCAGCCAAGGCTGGTTGCTTCCGGTCGCGCCCGGGCATCCGCGCGCAAGTGTGGGAGGTTGCATCGGTGCCGATGTGCATGGCAAGAATCCAGCCCGTGACGGCACCTTCCACGCCCACGTCGAGTCGATCGAATTGTTCGATCCCGCCAGCGGTTGGCTGCAGCTTGACCGCCACCACAACGCCGAGCGCTTCGCCGCCTGCTTCGCCGGTTTCGGCATTCCCGGTTTGATCAGCAAGGCAACTTTGCGTCTGGTTCCAGCGCCGGCCGGTTATTCGATGCGAAGCATCGCCGTGGGCGGTCTCTGCGAGGCGCGTGAGGTATTGCTTGCGCACGCCGGAGCACCGCTGCTGTATGGCTGGCACGATGGCCGAGCAGGGCGCTTTGGGCGCGGCGTAATCCGCTTCGGCCTCGAATCGAAGGAAACGATCGCGCATGCGCCACGCCGCGTCGCTGACCTGCCAGCAACCGTCAAGCCGTGGCCGATGTGCGTCTGGAACCGCAGCGGGATCGCCGCGCTGAACCGGCTCATCGAACACCGCTACGGTCCCGGCCAGGCCCATGTCGCGGTCGAGTCAGCGATGTTTCCGCTGAATGATGCGCGGACTTACTACGCGGGCTTCGGCGCCGAAGGTTTTGTCGAGGCGCAATGGTTGCTACCACATGCGCGCTATGCCGAATTTGTCGGCAGTCTCGAAGGCGAAGTCGTCCGCCAGCGCCCGCGCATCAGCCTGATCGCGAGCAAGCTGTTCGATGGCCAGGCACAAGGATTTGGCTTCGATGGCAAGGGCATCGCCCTGGCCATCCAGTTGCCGCAACCGAAAGTCCGCACGCAAGCAGCGTTCATTGCAGCGCTGACCGAACTGGCCCTGCTGCATGGTGGCCGCCCGAACCTGATCAAGGATTCGAGCCTGCAAGCCGATACAGCACAACGCGGCATTGCCGATTTTGCGGCCTGCCGCGAGCGCTTGCGCGCCTTCGATCCGCAGCACCTGCAAGGCTCGATGCTGACCCGGAGGCTGGGTCTGTGACCGCGATCATTGTGGGTGCTTCAAGCGGTCTTGGGCGCGCCCTGGCGCTGGAGCTTGCGCGTAGTGGAAAACCGTTGCTGCTGGTCGCCTCCGATGGGCGCGATCTTGATGCACTGGCGGCTGATCTGCGCCTGCGCTTCAAGGTCGAGGTGGGTGCTGTGGCCATGGATCTGGCCGGTACGGCCGATCCCGGCGCGAACATCCTTGCAAAACTGGCCGATATGCCAGCGCCTTCGGCTTTGTTGCTGGCAGTTGGCATGTCGCGCATCGACGATGACGGGACGCTCGGGGCCGCAGCGATCGGTCAGCTGCTGGCGATCAACCTGCATGCGCCAATCGTGATCGCGCATGCCGTGCTACCGGCCCTGCTCGAATCAAAAGGATCGATTGTCGGCTTCGGCAGCATCGCCGCTGCGCGCGGACGCAGCCGCAACATCGTCTATGCCGCGGCCAAACGAGGGCTGGAAACCTTTTTCGAAAGCCTGCGCCACCGCCACCTGCCATCGACGTTGCGTGTGCAATTGTATCAACTTGGATTCCTGCGCAGCAATCTCACCTTCGGCCTGAAATTGCCGTTGCCGCTCGCCGAGCCCGAAGAGGTCGCGCGCAAGGTGGTAGCCAACTTGCAGCGCGGCTCGTTTGATCGCTACGAACCGCGCTGGTGGGGAATCATCGCCTTGATCATCCGCTGCCTGCCCTGGTTCGCCTTTCGCCGCATGAAGGACTGAACGCTGCCGCAAGTCAGTAGGCAGCTTTACGTTCACTCAGAGACGAAGGAATGGAATCCAGCGACCATTCTGCGAACGCAAATTGTACGAAACGGCTTCAGCCGTGATGCTTATTGCCATGGATGGCATGGTTGCCTGCAATGCAGGAGCCATTGCAGGTGCTGCCGCCCGGTCGCGACAAAGGCATCACGGCGGAAGCCGGATCCTGTAAAAATGCCGGGCGTCGTCGCTCAAAACTTGCCGGATTGGAAATCGCGGATCGCTTCGACAATCTGCTCCGGGGTGTTCATGACGAACGGACCGTGCTTGGCAACCGGTTCGCCAAGCGGCTTTCCCGCCACAATGATCAGCCGTGCCGCCTCGCCCCCGGCACGGACGTGGATCTGATCGCCGGCATCAAGCACAGCAAGTTCGCCTCGCGTCACTGCGCGTGATTGGGCCAGCGGCCCGATCGTCGCGGATCCTGCGTAAACATAGGCAAACGCGTTGTGGTCTCGCGCCAGCGGTAAGACTATT
>JBDTCQ010000304.1:0-5264 GCA_039923515.1 Dokdonella sp. | reverse complement strand
GCTCGCGCTCCCCGCTACCCCGGACTCATGCAGCGCACGTGGTCGAAGCCGGTATATCCACAGTTTTAATAGTAGTAAAATACTCGCTTGGACCCTCGCTCCGAGTTTTCAGACCGAAGCCGAAACTGAATGGGAGGATATCGTCGCGCGCGCCGTTCACGCTGAGTGTACCCATCCGTCGCAATACTCATCTCAGGTATTGGATGCAGCCCGTTTGCCTCACGCAAGACGCGCGCATACAAACTGCTCCCATGGGGCCCCGGAATCACAGGAGATGCATATGAACGTCATCAAACGCAACTTGCTCGTCGGCGCCATCGCCCTTTCGTTTGCAGCGGCTTCGGCATTGTCGATCGCGGACTCGACCACGAATATGGACGATACGATGCCACACGACAAGATGATGAACCACGACGATGCAATGAAGCACGACGCAATCGTCAAGCACGACAAGGCGGTCAAGGAAGCAGCCGCCAAGAAGCAAGACGCCTCTCATTCCGGCGATATGAAGAAAGCTGTGCTGCCAGCCGACAAGGCGGCCATCGAAACCAAACACGTTCCGATGAACGACAAGATGGCGGCTAAAAACGACGTTGCGGACGCGAAGATGGAATCAAAGGAAGAAGCCCATCACGACGCCCTGGAAAACAAGGCTGACATGAAAAAGGAAAACGTCGACAAGATGGACTCCAATCAGCCGGTTACCGACACCTGGATCACCACCAAGGTGAAGTCCGAACTTGCGGTCACCGATGGCGTCAGCAGCATGAAGATTACCGTCGATACGGTCGATGGCGTGGTCTTCCTGACCGGTGTTGTGGATAGCGCCGACAACGCCGCCAAGGCCACTGCTGCCGCCAAGGCAGTGCGGGGCGTGAAGAAGGTGGATTCCACGGGCCTTAAATCGATGTAATCGATTGGGTGTGGCGTTTTTCAGGTCGCGGAAACCCGGTCTCACGACCGGGTTTTTTTGTGCGCGCTTGAAACGCGCAAGCGAAATCGCTTTATTCGATCAACTCAGCCGCTTGGGTTGGGAGTTTGGAAGACTCGCTGCGAACCATTCCACTCGCAACCCGCAAGATAGACCCCGCCAGGGAATCCTAAATACAACGCCTTCGAATCTTCAATTTCCCGATCTGATCATCTCTCGATCAAATCCATCGTCAAAGAGTGTGTCGCGTCGCGAGGAACGTCCACGGACCAGCGTCGTTGTCGATGGATGCTCCTGGATCGTGGCCTGCACCAGCACATTGCCGTTCGCGGCGTAGCAGATGTTGCGGTCAACCGGCAGGCCATCCCGCCACTGTCTGCGCGGAGACCGAGATAACCCACGCAGTGATCGTGCTACTCGGCGTCGGCACTGTGTGACCCAGTCGCCGACTGTCAGAATTTCCACCCGTGCTGCGCCGCGGGTGTGACGTAACCAGCAGGCGTCAGGGCTGGAATTGGACACGTTCCTGGTATCCGCGAGCACCGCGATAACGGCGGGGGCCAAGTCCCCCGCCTTACGTCACGCAATGAATTTACTCGACAACGATGGAGCCCTTCATCAGGGCAGCGTGGCCCGGGAAGCTGCAGAAGAACTCGTATCGGCCGTCAGCCGGAAGCTTGCTGACCGGAAAGCTGAACGACGTTGTTTCGCCGCCACCAATCATCTTGCTATGCGCAATGACGCGGTCGTCGCCGGGCTTGACGTAATTCTCGGCGAGCCCCGCCTTCATGCCATCGCCAGCGACACTCTGCATGTCCGCAAATTT
Source organism: Dokdonella sp. (assembly GCA_039923515.1). Taxonomy (GTDB): domain Bacteria; phylum Pseudomonadota; class Gammaproteobacteria; order Xanthomonadales; family Rhodanobacteraceae; genus Dokdonella. Next base: position 3,507 of record JBDTCQ010000304.1, on the reverse strand, counting down.
TGCGATGACAACGTTGTGCCCCATGGCGGTCACCGGCATCTTGCCGACGTGCTTGAGGGTGATCTTGAAGTCTGTACACGAGGTAGGGACAGCAATCGAGTTCACGTTGTACTGCATCGCGTCATTGGCTTCGATTTCAGTTGCACAGTCCGCAACGACGGCCGGCTTGGTGCCCTTCACAGAAGGCGTCGCAGCGGTGGGGGTTGCAGTCGCCGACTGGGCTGGCTGAGCCGGCATCGTCTCGACAGTTGCTGCAGGCGGGTTAGCGGCCGGTGCGGCCGGAGGTGGGGACTTGTCGCCACACGCGGTCAATGCCAGCGCGCACGCGGCAGTCAATAAAGTGAGCTTGATGTTCATCGGAATCTCCTCGGGGATAACGGGGGTTGTGATTGGCGCAAACGCTGTTGCGCCAATCGAAGGCCATTGGCCATCGATCAGCTTACGCGCACGCCGTCCAATCTGCGCAATGGAATCCATACGATGTGTGGCGCAGCCCGTTCATCAAGCCTTGACCTCTACCGTGCTTTCGTCAACCGTCAATCAAATCCATCGGCGAAAATGATGTCCCGTCGCGCCGCGCGTCCACGGACCAGCGTGGTTGTCGATGAGTAACCCTGGATCGTGACCTGTGCCAGCATATTGCCGTTGGCGGTGTACCAGCTGGCGTGGCCAACCGACGGTGGCATGCCAAGCACGACTTGCGCGTCAATCGCGGTAACCGGCGCCGTGATCGGGCCTCCGGGTGTCGACACGGTGACGAGGTCGCCGACTTTGAGGATTTCTCTCGGCACCGCCCCGCGGCTGAGGCGCCACCAGCTGACAGCGGTGCTGGAATTGGCCACGTTCTTCGTTTCAGCGAGCACCACGATGTCACCGTTGTCGAACACGGTGAACTTGTAGAAATCGGCGGTCCAGATACGCCCGGTCGCAGGTGCGTAAACGTCGGTGTTGCCGCTGATCGCGACTGGCTCGATCGCGCCGTCCGCAGTGATACGCCAGAGGCCATTGTTTGAAGTTGAGGATGTTCCGGCCGGACCGATCGTTGTCAGCAGTGCGGCATATTTTCCGGCGGCCCTGACGTTGTAAGGGGTGATGTTGGTTCGAAATACGTAACCGGGGATCTGTGGGCCAAGCGCACCTTCCGAATTTTCCAGCAGCATGGGTATGTTGCGCTGCTGAGCCTGGTCGTGGTGGAACAGGCCGAAGAACGACGGTGCGCCCGTTGCGCTGGACATCTTTCCGCCGGAGGTGAAAAAGAACGAGCCCGGCAAGCTGGGTGCGATGAAGGCTGACAAGCTGCCGTTTGTGAACACGGCCGCATTGCCGGGCAAGTCCGGCCCGTATTGGCCAGTGAACTCTCCCACTACCGCAAGATGTGGCGCTCCCTCACAGAAACGCCAGATTCCTGCAGATCCAAACCAGCCGGGTGGCCCGCCACTGGTCGGCGTGACCAGACCGCGTGCATAGACTTCGCCACGCGTACTGATGGACTTCCGAACGCTGATGCCAGTGTTAACATTGAAAACGCCATTGGCGATGCCGGGGCCATATTCTGGATCGGTGGTGCCGGATAGCATGCACGCATGATTGCCGGCACCCGGCGTGTACACGCTGAGGCCGTCAGAACCCAATGTCGACGCCGTTCCGATACGTCCCTCCAACAACACGCGCTGGTTCGGCAGCATCCAGACGTTGACGTCGTGGTTGACGTCATCGATGTGGTGGAGAGTCTTGTAAATCCTGCCGCCATCGAGGCCCGGACCCAGTGCGCCAGAGGCACCGACGCGCGCGATCTCGACATTCTTCGTGCCGTCCCACAGCCACGCACCAGTCGACGCGTTGCCAGCGGGATCTGCCGGATCGTTGGCCGTCGCGCCAAACGCGCGCGCCGCTGCGTTGAACGCATCGCCGTAATACAACCGGCGAAATACATGCGTGCTTTCGGCGCCACTGCGACCGGGCCCTTGCGCGCCAATCACACCCACCCCCGCATATTGCGTGAACGTGGAGCCGCTCTCGAACCAGTTACCGTCCGGATTCAGGAGGTTGGTGTTGGCGGACCACTGAAAACCGAGCAAGCCCGCGCCCGCATCGGCCAGGCCGGCACCCCTGAATGTGTGCGCCGCAGGCAATGGCGGCTGAGAAATCGAGGCCGTGCTCCCACTCAACGCAACCCGCCAATCCACATCACCCGCCAGCGCAGGTTGGCTGCACAACACCACACAGGGCACACAAAACGCGAGCACGCGAAACAAAATCGGCATTCAAAACATCCTTGTAGGGAGAAGATCCCGACAAGTTTAAACGCTGAGAGTCATTTCGAGGCGATCTCAGCGTCACATTGTGATCTGCCCGGGTTGGTCAACGCACGGCGGGCGCGGCTAGACGCACCCATGCAGCCGAAGTCGGATCAACCCTGGCTCCTCACCCGACCGCACTTGCTGGCTAAGGCTTCCCCGCCCACTTCCCATCACCCAGCGACAAACGAACGGAACCCGGTGACCATTCGGCACACGCACTGTAGGAAACGGCTGCAGCCGTGATGCTGCTTGTTGCTGTGTGGCAAAGAGCATCAAGGCTGCAGCCGTTTCCTACACAAATCAGAAAATCTGCTACTTCACCCTAGCGAACGACTCGGCTTCGCCAAGATCCTTCGCTGGATCGTAGACCGAGCCATTCGCGATATAGGTTTCGCTCCTGGCCAGGTGATCCGGCAAGTCGAGCCGAATCCAGAATGCATGCTCGTGAGAGCCATCTCGGCTTTGCAAGTTGGCGCCATCGAGAAACTCGAAATGATGCGAACCATCCTTTTCCGTGTCGGCAAGGTACAAACGCGGAGCATTGCCTTGCGGGCAGTAATGCGTGGCGAGCATCCGATCCCCGTCCATCGTATAACCCGTCATCGACTGACGGGTTGGGCTCATCGTCCATGCCTCAACGATCGAACTGCCATTTGCGATCAGCGCATAGTTGACGGCCGTCTTCCCCGTGGTGCTGTGCCAGTTTCCTTCCAGCTTCTTGATTTGATCAAAGACCGCCTGTGCCGAAGGCTGAGCCGCACCCGCAATGGTGCTCGCTCCGCAAACAACAAGAGCAATGAGCATTGAAAAATATTTCATAGGTTTCCTTCAGGTTGGCAACGCGATTCAAGATGAAAGACCTTACCCTATGCTGCTCCAGGCAAGCGCGAAGGCGCCGGAATTGCTCGTGAATTGCTGGAGGAAATTTCTGATACGTACCGCCGGAAGACCTTTGGCGTGAGGTATCCGGGAGATCCAAGATTGCGGCCTTGACTCACTACCATGCTACGAAGCTAGACCTGACCCTATCGCCCCGGACCCTATCGCCCCGCAATATGTGTCCATTCGCTACAGCGAGCGCTTGGCAGAAGCCGGTATTGAACCATTGGTCGGAAGCAGGGGCGACAGCTACGACAATGCGCTGGCCGAAACCATCAACGGCCTCTACAAAGCCGAGCTGATTCATCGACGCGCACCTTGGAAAACC
>JBDTCQ010000303.1:0-3933 GCA_039923515.1 Dokdonella sp. | reverse complement strand
GATGCAGCTCGGCGATCCGCTTGTAATCCTGTTTGAACAAGGCGAGGAAATTCTCGGCCAGCCAGAACTGATCCTGCTCCGAGAGCGTGCCCATGATGCCGAAATCCAGCGCGATGAAACGCGGATTGTCGCGCCGTGAGGCATCCACCCAGATGTTGCCGGCGTGTGCATCGGCGTGGAAAAAATTATCGCGAAACACCTGCGTATAAAAAAGCTGCACGCCCTTCTCGGCCAGGCGCACGCGGTCAATACCGGCGGCATCAAGCGCGGCGAGATCATCGACCGGGATGCCACGCACGCGCTCAAGCGTAAGCACGCCGGCGGTGGTGTGTGACCAGATCACCTCGGGTACATACAAATCATCGGAATCATGGAAATTGCGCCGCAGCAGGCTCGCGTTGGCGCCTTCGCGTTGCAGGTCGAGTTCGTTGAGCAGGGTCGATTCGAGTTCGGCGACGACATCGAGCGGACGGATCTTGTCGGCATTCGGATGCACGCGATTGGCCAGCTCGCCGAGTGCGCGCAAGAGGTCCACATCGCGATCGATGCGCTTGCGGATATCCGGGCGCAAGACCTTGATCACGACCTCGCGACCATCGGGCAACTGTGCCGCATGCACCTGGGCAATCGAGGCCGAGGCCAGCGGTGTTTCATCGAAGGCGGCATAGCGCTCGCCAATCGGTGCGCCAAGTGCCTGCTCGATCGCCGCGCGGGCAATGTGGCCGGGGTAGGGCGTGACCTTGTCCTGCAGCGCGGTCAAGGCATCGGCGATGTCCGCGGGCAGCAGGTCGCGACGGGTGGAAAGAATCTGACCGAACTTGACGAAGATCGGGCCGAGTTCGGTCAAGGCGATGACCAGCCGCTCGCCACGTGGCAGCGCCGCGATCTCGGCACGCGCCCGCGGCACCACCAGACGTGCCCAGCGCAAGATGCGGAATCGGCGCCCCTCGTCGATGACATCGTCGAGCCGATAACGCACCACAACGGCGGCGATGCGAAGTACGCGCGGCAACAAACGCAATGAGGTCATGCGCGTTGCGCTGCCGCGAGGCGTTGGATGCGCGCTTCGAGCCGATCGCCGCGCTCGCGCAAGCTGTCGACGTCGTCGAGGAATTCCTCCATCTCGGGCTTGGCGATCAGGTCGCGGCTCTCCTCAACCAGATAATCAGCGCCGTCATGCGCGAGTGCTGAGGCTGATTCACGCGCGAAGGCCAAGCCACGACGGAACGCACGGGCAATCTGAAAACCGAGCACGTCGCCGAAAACGCGGGCAAAGACTTCATCGATATCCGGCTCGAAACGCGTAGCGAGCCGCTCAAGTCGTCGTGCCAGCTCGGCATCGCCAGCGATCTGGACTTGGCCGGGTGGCAATCCGGCATCCGCGTCGCCACGCAGGCGTGCCGCAGCCATGCCGAGCAAGCTGCCCGGGGTCGCTGTCACGCGCAAATGACTGTCGCCATCGAATGCAGGGCCGACCCTCAGACGTTGGCCATCGACCGCCATGCGCATTGCCAACCCGCTGCCACGAAAATCAACGCGCACGGCGCGGCCATCGAGTGTGGCCAGGGCCGAGCGCGTTTCCGCATCGAGACTCAAGGCATGGTTGAGTGCGGTCTCAAGTCCGCGCCCGAGCAATCGAAGGATCGGATTTGGCCTGCGCGCGGTGGCGTTGATCGAGTTGGTCATCGGCGCATTCTAGCTTGCATTATCCAGATGATCTTGTGCCTGGGCGCCCACTGCGTGACGCGCAACGAGTTCACACACGGTTCCGGTATGTGCAGGAATGCTTCACAATCGACAAGTTTCGCATTCCCCCTGCGCAGTAAGGCCAGCATCCGCTTCCTGCGTCTGATACTGAAAGGAGAACCGCATGTTATCGGCGAACGAAGCCCTGCAACGATTGAAAGAGGGCAACCGGCGTTTTGTCGCCGAACTGGGCGGCAATGGCGAGACCAGCGAAAAGCGCCGGCGCGATCTGGTCACTGGGCAGGAGCCATTCGCGATCATCCTCGGCTGTTCCGACTCACGCGTCCCCGCTGAAATCGTTTTCGATCAGGGCCTCGGTGATCTGTTTGTGATCCGCGTCGCCGGCAACATCGTGGCGCCCTCGCAAATCGACAGCATCGAGTTCTCGGCGGCACGCCACAACAACCGTCTCGTTGTCGTCCTCGGGCATACCCAGTGCGGCGCAATCCTGGCCACGATCGATGAGCTCGGCCTTCCTTCCGAAGAACAGTCCAACAATCTGCGCTCCATCGTCAGTCGGGTACGGCCATCGGTCGAGGTCTTGATGGAAACCGAGATCGCCAACAATCCGGACGAACTCGTGCGCCGCGCGGTGCGCAACAACATCCGCATGTCGGTCAACCAATTGCGGCGGGGTTCGAAGATTCTTGAACACCTCGTCGAGAACGAAGGGCTGCGAGTCGTCGGTGCCGAATATTCGCTGGAAACCGGCGTGGTGGAGTTCCTCGACCACTGAGCGAAGGTCCACTCGGGCCGATGATCCGGGCAGCCCGGACCCGCGTCTTCATTTGCGGTTAGCCATTCCTGTGCAGAATGTCGGGTTCGGGTCGGCATTTTGCGCATGCTGCCGCCCATCGCAGCGGAGCAACCGGTATGGATCAGACCCCCGAAAGACGCGACAGCGGCGCCCGGATCCTTGCCGCGTATCTGCGTGTGCGGGGAGCGACCCGGGATCTGGTCGCCGGCCTCGCCGTCGAAGACACGGTCGCGCAATCGATGCCCGAGACCAGTCCGGCCAAATGGCATCTCGCCCACACCACCTGGTTTTTCGAGCAGTTTGTGCTCTCGCGGGATCCCGGTTACCGGTTCTTCAACGAGGACTGGCTGTTCCTGTTCAACTCCTACTATCAATCCGTCGGCCCGATGCATGCGCGCCCACAGCGTGGCTTGCTGACCCGGCCGACGCTGGACGAGATCCTCGCCTACCGGGCCTGCGTCGACGAGCGCATGCACAAGTTGCTTGAACAAGGCATCGATGCCGAGCTGGATGCTGTGGTTACGCTCGGACTCAATCACGAGCAACAGCATCAGGAATTGCTGCTGACCGACATCAAGCACCTTTTTTCATTGAATCCGCTGCAGCCGATCTATCGGGATCAGCCCGCCACGCCGGCCACGGCCGGTTTGCCGCTGGAATTCATCGTCGGTGCCGAGGGCATCATCGAGATCGGTCACGCTGGCGCTGGGTTTGCCTTTGATTGCGAGACGCCGCGCCATCGCACGCTGCTGCACCCGCATGCGCTTGCGAATCGTCCGGTCAGCAATGCCGAATTTGGCGCATTCATTCAGGAGGGCGGCTATCGCACACCGACCCTGTGGATGAGCGAGGGCTGGAATACGGTTTGCCAACGCGGCTGGGCGCATCCCTTGTACTGGAATGACACGCTCGATGCCGAGTTCACCCTGGCCGGTTTGCGTGCGCTTGATCCGCATGCGCCGGTCAGCCATGTGAGCTTCTTCGAAGCCGACGCCTTTGCGCGTTGGGCCGGTGCACGTCTGCCCACCGAGGACGAATGGGAGTCGGCCGCGCAGGCGCTCGACGCGACGAAAGGAAACTACGTCGAATCCGGTCTCCTGCACCCACACGCCGCAGCGGCGCCGGCGGGCCTGCAGCAGATGTTTGGTGATGTCTGGGAGTGGACCGGGAGCCCGTATGTGAGCTATCCGGGCTACCGGGCACTGCCCGGCGCGCTCGGCGAGTACAACGGCAAGTTCATGTGTGGCCAGTACGTGTTGCGTGGTGGCTCCTGCGTGACCCCGCGGGATCACATGCGTGCGAGCTATCGAAACTTCTTTGCACCTGCCGACCGCTGGCAATTCATGGGCTTGCGGCTGGGGATAGACCGATGACGCAAGCTCATCCAGCAGCAGAGCAGAACAGCGTCATCGCGGCGTCGTTGGATGAAT
>JBDTCQ010000302.1:0-11650 GCA_039923515.1 Dokdonella sp. | reverse complement strand
TCAAGTTCCACGGTGCCGCTTTCAATGCGAACTGGACTTGGCGCAACTATGGTCCGCGCACCCCTGGCAACGCGACGACTTTTGGCTGGTATTCATTCGCGGGCGCACGGCGCATTGATGCGCAAACTTGGGAGTTGTCGATCGATGCGACCCGACAGGGCAACTACCGCAATGATTCGAACGACATCCTCTTCATCGGTGGCCCCGGTGATCTGCCGGACGTGATCTTCGATCACGGCTTCGAGTAACCGCGCGACTTGAAAGCGGGGTGGCTGGCAGCCAGATAAAAGTCCCCCCGCTTTCGAGGCACTTCCGATGAAGCTTTACTACATGCCCGGCACCTGTTCCCTGGCCGACCATATCGTTCTCGAATGGATTGGCAAGCCTTTCGAGGCTTGTGAAGTCGCACGCGATCAACTCAAGAAGGATTTTCTCAAGATCAATCCGAGCGGCTCAGTGCCGGCTCTCGATGTCGATGGCTGGATCCTGACCCAGAACGCGGCGATCCTGAACTACCTGGCCGATGAGAATCCCGAAAGCGGACTTGGCGGCAATGGTTCGACAAAGAATCGTGCCGACATCAATCGCTGGCTCGCCTTTGCCAATGCCGACGTGCATCCGAGCTACGCACCACTGTTCGGTTCAACCGGCTATCTGGAAGATGCCGGGACGATCGACAAGACCAAGGAAGCCGCGCGCAAGAGACTTCGCGGTCTCTACGAAATCGCCAACAACCAGCTGAAGGGCCGCGACTGGCTGGCAGGAACACGCTCGATTGCTGATCCGTACCTTTACGTGACCCTGCGCTGGGCGAAGAAATTCGGAGTCGATCTCGACGGTCTCGATGAGCTGACGAAGTTCTACGACCGGATTGAAGCCGACGCGGGGGTGCAGAAAGCCCTCAAGGCCCAGGGACTGGTCTGATCGCAGTCGTTTCAACCTAACAGCAAAAAGACCACGCAATTGCGTGGCCTTTTTGCTGGCTGTGACTCCGCCTCAGCGCTGCTCGATCGGCACGAACTTGAGATCTTCCGGCCCGGTGTAGTTGGCGCTCGGCCGAATGATCTTGCCGTCGATGCGCTGCTCAATCACATGCGCGCTCCAGCCCGCCGTGCGCGCGATGACGAACAACGGCGTGAACATGGCGGTCGGCACACCCATCATGTGGTAGCTCACGGCGCTGAACCAGTCGAGGTTCGGGAACATCTTCTTGATCTCCCACATCGTCGATTCGAGGCGCTCGGCGATATCGAACATCTTCATGCTGCCCTGCTCGGCGGAGAGTTCGCGCGCGACTTCCTTGATCACCTTGTTGCGCGGATCGCTGACCGTGTAGACCGGATGGCCAAAGCCGATCACGACTTCCTTGCGCTCGACGCGTTCGCGGATGTCGGCCTCGGCTTCATCAGGCGTCTCGTAGCGTTTCTGGATCTCGAAGGCGACTTCATTCGCACCGCCGTGCTTGGGTCCGCGCAAGGCACCAATGCCACCAGCGATGCTCGAATACATGTCGCTGCCGGTACCGGCAATTACGCGCGAAGCAAAGGTCGAAGCGTTGAACTCATGCTCGGCATACAGGATCAGCGAGGTGTGCATGGCCCGCGTCCACGACGCGCTCGGCGCCTTGCCGTGCAACAAGTGCAAGAAATGTCCGCCGATCGAATCGTCGTCAGTTTCAACATCAATGCGCTTGCCGTTGACCGCGAAGTGATACCAGTAAAGCAGGATCGAACCGAGTGAAGCCATCAGCCGGTCGGCGATATCACGCGCGCCGGGATGGTTGTGATCGTCCTTCTCCGGCAACACGCAACCGAGGATGGAAACACCCGTGCGCATGACATCCATCGGATGCGCGGAAGCCGGGATTTGCTCCAGGGCGGACTTCAACGATGCCGGAATACCGCGCAGCGATTTCAGCTTGGCCTTGTAGGCTGAGAGTTCAGCGCTGGCCGGCAACTTGCCATGCACGAGCAGATGGGCGATTTCCTCGAACTCGCAAGTCGTCGCTATGTCGAGGATGTCGTAGCCCCGATAGTGCAGATCGTTACCGGTTTTGCCGACTGTGCACAGCGCCGCGTTGCCGGCAGCGACTCCGGACAGCGCAACGGATTTCTTGGGTTTGAAAGGGGTCGCTGGTTCGGTCATTTCATTCTCCGGATCGATGATTTGCGCTGCAGAAAGCGCGATTCGTTCGCCTCCAACTCACTCGCCCTTGCTGCTCGCGAACAGGGTATCGAGCTTGTCTTCGTAGGCGTGGTAGTCGAGGTAGTCGTAGAGTTCGTCGCGCGTCTGCATGCTCGGCACGGCGGCTTTCTGCGTGCCGTCACGGCGCACGGTTTCGTAGAAATTGAGCGCGGCCTTGTTCATGGCGCGATAGGCACCGCAGCAGTACAGGACGATATCGACACCGGCTGACTTCAACTCGTCCGTGGTGAACAGCGGGGTCTGCCCAAACTCGGTGATGTTGGCGAGAATCGGCACTTTCACCGCGTCCTTGAATTGCCGGTACTGCTCCAGCGTATAGATCGCTTCGGGAAAGATCATGTCGGCGCCCGCCTCGACGCAGGCCACTGCGCGTTCAATTGCCGATTCAATCCCTTCCACGGCGATCGCATCGGTGCGCGCCATGATCACGAAACCCGGTTCGTGCCGCGCATCGACGGCGGCCTTGATGCGGTCGACCATCTCATCCTTCGGCACGATCGCCTTGCCGGGACGATGGCCGCAACGCTTGGTCGCGACCTGGTCCTCGATGTGCATGGCACCGGCACCGGCCTTGATCACCGAGCGCACCGTACGTGCGATGTTGAATGCCCCACCCCAGCCTGTATCGACATCGACCAGCAACGGCAGATCACATACATCGGTGATGCGACGGATATCAGTCAGCACATCTTCCATCGAACTGATCCCGAGATCGGGCATGCCAAGCGAATTCGCGGCGACCCCACCACCGGAAAGATAGATCGCCTTGAAACCGGTACGTTTGGCCATGCGCGCGGCATAGGCCGTGATCGTTCCAACCACCTGCAATGGGCTTTCCTCGGCGACGGCGGCGCGGAATCGCGCGCCTGCGGATGCTGGCTGGCTCATGGGATCTCCCGGCAAAACCATTATTTTACCCGACTACTCCCCGCCCATGCCGCGAGCGGGATTTCCGCACGCGTGGCAGGAGCGCACGTGAACCGGGAGGACCTGGCACACCGACAACCGTCCGCTTCGCGTTTTTCGGATCTCCCGATCAAATCCTCGCAAAAGTGTGACGCAAGTCACATTTTGTGCAACACTCGCGGCCTTCGTTTGACAGCGTTACTGCCCCAATCGCACGCACTTCGATTTCCGCATTTATGCGCTGAATCAAGGACTTGGCGTCCATGGCAAGAGATCCCGCAACGGTATCCGAGCGACGCTATCGCGCCTTCATCAGTTACAGCCATCGCGACGAGGCTTGGGCGGTCTGGCTGCACAAGGCTCTGGAAGCCTATCGGGTTCCGAGTCGGCTGGTTGGTCTGGAAACCGCTCTCGGCAAGGTCCCGCATCGGCTGACACCCATTTTTCGCGACCGCGAAGAGCTGGCCAGCGCGCATGACCTCAATGGCAAGGTAGCCGAGGCTCTTGTCCAATCCGAGAGCCTGATCGTCATCTGCTCGCCGCAGTCGGCCGTTTCGCACTGGGTCGACGAAGAGGTACTGGCGTACAAGAAGCTTGGGCGCGGCGAGCGCATCTTCTGTCTGATCGTCGAGGGCGAACCCGGGGCCTCTGCCCGATCTGGGCGCGAGGCCAAGGAGTGTCTTGCCCCAGCCCTGCGCCATGGCATCGATGCCAACGGCCGGTCCAGCGACGATCCGGCAGAACCGATTGCCGCCGATGCGCGTCCCGGCATGGACGGAAAAACCAATGCCAAACTCAAGTTGATCGCCGGCTTGCTGGACATCGGATTCGACACTCTCAAGCAACGCGAGCAGCATCGTCGCGTGCGCCGCTTGAGCATGATTGCCATCACCGCGCTGCTGCTCATGATGATCACCAGTGGACTTGCCATCAATGCCGTGGTGTCACAACGCGCTGCGGTCGAAGCGCAGAAAGCAGCCGAGCAACGCCAGAAGCAGGCCGAGGATCTGGTCGATTTCATGCTTGGCGACCTCAACGACAAGCTGGCCAAGGTGCAGCGCCTCGAAATCATGGAGTCCGTCGACGACCAGGCGATGAAGTACTTCCAGTCCCTGCCGACGCGCGATGTCACCGATGAGTCACTGGTGCAGCGTGCCAAGGCGCTCGAGAAAATCGGCAGCATCCGCTTTGACCAGGGTCAACTGCCTGCGGCGCTCGATGCGTACCAGGCGTCGCTGAAACTGGCGGAGCGGCTGGCTCAAGCCGAGCCTGCAAACTCGCAACGGCAATTGGCGTACTCGCGAGTGCGCGCGTTCGTCGGTCAGACGTTCTGGTACCAGGGTGACCTCGATTCAGCACAAGGCGCGTTCGAGTCAGCGCGGCAAACCCTGCGACAGGCGTTGACCCACTCGCCCGGCAATCAGGATCTGCAATTTCAGCAGGCCGTCCTCTCCAACAATATCGGACACATTCTCGAGTCACGCGGCATGTTCGAGCAGGCAACCGCCGAATATCAAAGCATGCTCGCACTGTGTCAGGCCCTGGTTGCGGCAGATCCGGACAAGACCGCGTGGCAAGTGCATCTGGGGCTGGCCCACAACAATCTCGGCAAACAAGCCCTGATCAAGGGGGACCTCACTCGCGCAATTGCCGAGTACCGCTCCGACGACTCCATTGAATCGCGGCTCTCGGAGGCCGATCCCAAAGACAATGACCAGCGCACCACCCTGTTGGTCGTGCGCGCAATCCTTGGTCGCACACTGGCGCTTGCCGGCGATGTGGACACGGGCATGGGCTACCTGCAACAGGCGGTCGATATCGCCGCGCAAATGGTTGCTGTCGACCCGACCATCTCGAGCGTCCAGGAGCTTCTCGCGCTTTATTCATCGCAATTGGCGCGACTGCGGCGGCTAAGTGGCGATCTGCGGGATGCAACGACCCTGACCACAAGCGCGATCCGGATCTTCGCGACACTCACCCATGCGGACCCGACAAATTCATCGTGGAAACGTGAAATGGCTGAGGCGCTGGTCGAGCAGTCAGCCCAGTCCGGCGCTGCAGGCATGGTCACCGCTTGCCTCGACCAGGCCAACTCAGCGCTCGCTCTCCTCGAGCCTCTGCTGAAGGAAAATCCAGGCGATCAATCGACGCGACTGGCTACGGTGGCTGCGAGATTGCGACTCGCCGATGCCAGCAGCAGTGCGGCTGAAAAAACCAGACTGCGCGAGACAGCCATTGCCACGCTGCAATCGGTGCAGGACGGCAAGGACGATCCGCGCCTTCGCGCCCTGCTCGTCGAGACCCTGCTCTCCCAGGACCGCAACGACGAGGCCGCTCCGTTGATCCGCCAATTGTGGGATGGCGGTTTCCGTGATCCGGGCTTGCTCGCCGTTCTGCAGCGCAAACACATCGATTACCCGGTCAATCCGGCGTACCCGCAACCGCTGAAGGAAACCGTTGCTGCAAAAACCCCCTCTGGCGGGCGTCCAGGAAAGGCGCAGCCTCCGCAAGAGTGATTCCCCAACCTGTCGTTGAACCCCTGGAGATTCCCATGCCAACCCTTCTGAATGTCACCCTCAATACGAGCACCAATCCCTGGACCGTCAACATCGACCAGAGCGGCAAAGCAAACCATGTGCCGCGCAGCAGCAGTGCCCAGACCATCACCTGGCAACTGACCGGTAATGCAGCAAAAGGTTCTTTTGTCTCTCTAAAAGACGCGCATCCGGGATTCGAGTGGGGCGATGTCAGCCCACCGTCAGGTATTTTCAGCGACACCAAAATCAGCACTGACGGAAATCAGCTCACAATGAATGACCTGAACGAAAATGCAGTTGCAGTTGGAGAATGGATCTACCTCCTGCGCGTGAATTTCGATGGCACGGTTTATTCGTCGATTGTCGCAAAGCTTCAAGGGACGAATACCAACCCAAGCATCAAGAACAATTAGCACTCACCGCAAGCGCGCGAAAGCTGGCCGCACGGCAGTCGGGCCCGCTTTCGGCGCGGAGTCGATCGACTCTATGCAGGCGTTCAATTGATCATTGTCGGCACCCGTGTCGCCCGATTTGCGCTACCTGACAAGGCATCTCTTTGACCAACCCGCCCATTGCACTTGCGCCGCTGATCATCGGCGTGACCAGCCACCGCAACCTCGCGGAAAGCGAACTCGAACCGGTACGAGCGCGAGTGCGCGAATTTCTCACCCACTTGAAACAGGAGTTCCCTGAGCTGCCCATCGTCGTACTTTCGGCGCTTGCCGAGGGTGGCGATCAGTTGGTTGCGCGTGAAGCACTGGATGCGGGCGCCCGTCTGGTCGCGCCATTGCCGTTGCTGCCCGAGTCGTATGTCAAAGATTTCCGCCATGAGACCAGCCGTCTAAAATTTGCCGCACTGTGCGCTCAGGCATCGATCGTACAACTGCCGCTGCTGGCACGAAGCTCGGTCGCGGGAGTGGCCGTGCCCGGCGAACAACGCGATGCGCAATATGCCGAAGCAGGCGTCTATATCGCCAGTCACAGCCACATTCTGCTGGCGATCTGGGATGGCCGCGCATCCGACCTGATTGGCGGTACTGCGCAAATCGTGCGCTACTACCTCGAAGGAGTTCTGCCCGGTTCGATTGAACGCCGCAGCGGCGTACGTCCGCTGGTCGAACGCGGTGATGAAAGCCTGCTCTACCACATCGCCTGTTCGCGTATTGATGCGGAAGGCCACGTGTGTACACCGGAATCACCCTTGGTCGCCTTGCAGACACGCTGGCTCAGCCAGAGCCGCGCGCGGACTGCTGCCGAAGGCATTCCTGATGAGTTTCGAATGGTGTTTAAGCGCATGGTGCAGTTCAACACCGACTCCCGGCGCTATTGCGAGGAAGTTGCCACGTCTGGCGGCAACGACAAAAAATTCGCCGAATCGGTTGAAGGGGGAGAGATTGAAACCCTTTTCGCCGCCGCCGATCGCCTGGCCATCCACTTCCAGAGGCGTGTCCTGCTGGCCATGCGTGGCATCCATTTGCTGGCGGCGCTGATGGGTATTGCTTTCGTCTGCTATTCGGACTTGCCCGCCGACCTGTTCGATCCGGGCGACATGATCTATGTATTCATCGCACTGTTCGGTGCCGGGGTAATACTCGATCGCCTCGCCAAGCGCCGCGAATGGCATCGCAAGTACATCGACTACCGGGCACTCGCCGAAGGTTTGCGTGTGCAGTACTACTGGTTTCGCGCAGGCGTGTCGGCCGCCGGTTCGATCGCATTTGCGCATGACAATTTCATGCAGAAGCAAGACGTCGAACTCGGCTGGATACGCAACGTGATGCGTGCCGCGGGCGTCAATGCCCCGGACCGGATCGGAGTCGAGATGCGCGTGCTCGCGGATGTGGTCGACGAATGGATTGGTGCACCAGGCCGCGGCGGCCAGCTCGATTACTACTCGCGGCGAACCGAAACCCGCATGCGCGTGCACCACACCACGCGCATGCTTGGACTGTCCTGTTTGTGGATAGGCATCGCCATCGCCCTGATCTTGGCTGTGTTCCAGCGGCGGCTTGATCCGGATGTCACCAGCAGCCTGATTGCTGTCATCGGGGTCCTCGCCATCGTCGCCACGGCACGCGAATCGTATTCCTATCGCAAGGCGGACAAGGAGCTGATCAAGCAATATGTGTTCATGCGCAATATATTCACCGGCGCGCGCAACGCAATTGAAGCCGAAGACGATGCCAATGGCCAGCGCGAGATCCTGCGCGCGCTCGGGGAAGCCGCGCTGGCCGAGCATGCGGAATGGGCGCTGACCCATCGCGAGAGGCCACTGGAGCACGGCAAGCTCTGACGCGCGATCTGGCAGGCAACGGTCAAATCGGTTGCACTGGAACAGCGGCGATGCCGGCAAAGCTACGGCACGCTATCCGCTGAAGAATTCATGGGGGAAATAGGCAAGGCTATGCCGAATCAAACTGCGCTTGCATCCTCGGCCTCCGAACGCCGCCGGGACATACTCAGAACGGCATAGCCGAGGATGCCGGCAACCATCGAGCCGCCGAGAATGCCGACCTTGACCTCGCTCTCCAGCAATGGGTGATTGGCAAAGGCAAGCAGGCCGATGAACAGACTCATGGTGAAGCCGATGCCACAGAGCATCGCCACACCCAACATCTGCAACCAGGATGCATTCTGCGGCAGGCGGGCGATGCCGAGACCTATGGCGATACTGGAAAATCCAAACACACCGATAATCTTTCCGCAAAGCAAACCCAGACCAACCCCAAGGGTCAGCGGTTCGACCAGATTGGCCATGGTCAGTCCGGCAAACGACAGCCCAGCGTTGGCGAATCCAAACAAGGGAATGATCAGGAACGGAACGACCGTATGCAACGAGTTCTCAAGCCTGATTAACGGTGGATCCGCGAACTCATGATCCATGCGCAGCGGGATGGTCAAGGCCAACGCAACGCCAGCCAGGGTTGCGTGCACGCCTGATTTCAGGACAAGAAACCAGAGCACGGCGCCAAGAACGAGATACGGCGAGAGCCGCCGGACACCGGACTTGTTGAGAATGATCAACACGGCAAGAGTAACGCCCGCCAGCGAAAGATAGAGCAGCGAAAGTTCGCTGGTATAAAACAAGGCGATGATCACCACAGCACCGAGATCATCAATGATCGCGAGCGCAGTCAGAAACACCTTGATCGAGGTTGGCACGCGCTTGCCAAGCAGGGAAAGCACGCCGAGTGCAAAGGCAATATCGGTCGCCGTCGGAATGGCCCAGCCACGCAGCGCAGCAGGATCATGCCGATTGAAGGCCACATAAATGAGGGCCGGAACAATCATGCCGCCCAGCGCACCAATGCCGGGCAACATGCGCCGCGGCCAGGTGGAGAGTTGCCCAACCAGCATCTCGCGCTTGATCTCGAGGCCGACCAGCAAAAAGAACACGACCATCAACGCGTCGTTGATCCAGTGCAACACACTCATGCCGCCAAGCTCGACGTGCAGCGAATCAAAGTACCAGTCCGAGAGTGGCGAGTTGGCGACGATCAGGGCGATCGCTGCGGCAGCCATGAGGACGAATCCGCCCGCGGCTTCGCCTTTCATGAACTCGGTGACGAGGATCACCGGCTTGCGGATCAGCGGTGTCTGCAACATTGAATTTTGCTTGCGAGTGATGGGGCGACTCTCAGGCTTCACGTTTGAAGCAATGGCGGCTGAAGACGATGACGATGCTTGCCCTCGCGAACGGAATGACCGCCACGAGGTGGAAGTGCTGTCGGAGAAAAAAACTATTTGGCAAAAAGCTGCTCAACCGCGGCGCGCTCTTCGCGCAGTTCCTTCTCACTGGCATCAATGCGTGACCGCGAGAATTCATTGATCTGAAGCCCCTGGACGATCTCGTACTTGCCCTTCGTGATCGTAACCGGATAACCAAAGATCACGCCAGGCTCGACGCCATACGAGCCGTCAGACGGAATCCCCATCGAAACCCAATCGCCGGCGGCCGTGCCATGCGTCCAGTCGCGCATGTGGTCAATTGCTGCCGAAGCCGCCGAGGCCGCCGATGAGGCACCGCGTGCCTTGATGATCGCCGCGCCACGCTGCTGCACAAGTGGAATGAAGGTGTCGGCATACCAGGCCTGATCGACGACTGACAATGCTGGCTTGCCCTTGACCGTGCTCTGGTGGATGTCCGGATACTGGGTTGAACTGTGATTGCCCCAGATCGTGACCTTGGCGATATCGGTGTTGAGTGCACCGGTCTTTTCGGCGAGCTGGGAAATCGCACGGTTATGATCGAGACGAACCATCGCGGTGAAGCAGCGCGGATCGAGGTCCGGCGCGTTCTGCTGCGCGATCAGGGCGTTCGTGTTGGCTGGATTGCCGACCACGAGCACACGCACGTCACGCTTGGCATGGGCGTTGATCGCCCTGCCCTGCGGCCCGAAGATCGCGCCGTTGGCTTCGAGCAGATCCTTGCGCTCCATGCCGGGGCCGCGCGGACGCGCGCCAACGAGCAAGGCGTAATCGACATCCTTGAACGCGACATTGGCATCGTCTGTGGCGACCACGCCATGCAGCGTCGGGAACGCGCAATCATTGAGCTCCATGACCACACCGTTCAGCGCGGGTAGCGCCGGGGTGATTTCGAGCAGGTGCAGGATCACCGGCTGATCGGGGCCGAGCATGTCGCCCGCAGCGATACGGAACAGGAGGGCATAGCCAATCTGGCCAGCGGCGCCGGTAACGGCAACACGAACGGGAGCTTTCATTGCATCAACCTCACAAAGTCGGAAGAGAATCAGGGAGTGGAAGAATCGGGAATCAGATTGGCCGCAGCCAGCAGTTCGCGCGAGCGATCCGGTGCATAGCCGTGCACGACCTGATCACCGATCAGCAGGATCGGGACGCCACGACCATTCAGCTGCTCATAAGCGTCGCGACCCTTGCGTTCGGATTCGATATCGATATCGACATAGTCGACACCCCAGTCCGCCAGGTCTGCGCGCAGTTTCTTGCAGTAACCGCAAGTCGAGGTCGACAGCAGCACGACATTGAAATCGCCGAATGAGCCACGCACGCTGGCCACATCGACATTCGCCGAGCAGGCCGCAAGCAGCACAAAGGACAACGTCAGGCCAGCGATGCGCATTTTTCTGAATGAAAAATTCATTTCAGCTCGGCAAAGAATTCCTGAAACCGCTGCATGCCGGGCGCCAGTTGCTCGGCCGGACAGGTGTAGGAAATCCGCAGGGCCAGCGGATCGCCGAACGCGCTGCCAGGCACACAGGCGACGCCTTTCGCCTCCAGCAGCAGCGCACAGAAATCCACATCGTTGTTGATCATGCGGCCGTTGTGCGATTTGCCGAACGCGCAGGAGACATTTGGGAACGCATAGAACGCACCCTGCGGACGCGGACAAACGACACCCGGGATCGCGGTGAGTGCCGCATAGACCTGATCGCGCCGCGCGGCGAACTCGACATTCTTTGAGGTCGGCACGTCCTGCGGCCCAATCAGCGCGGCGAGTGCGGCAGCATTGACGACTTCCGGAATACTGGTGATGTGGTTCGAGTTGAGCGTGACCACCGCATTGGCCACAAGCTCGGGGCCGGCGATGAAGCCAACGCGCCAACCTGGCATGCCATAGGTCTTGGATATCGAATCGACCTGAATCACGCGATCACGCAATTCGGGGCGCGCATTGACGAAGTTGTGATAACCCACGCCATCAAAAACCATGCGGTTGTAGATGTCATCGCAAATGATCCAGACATCCGGATGCTTGACCAGCACATCGGCGAGTGCGGCAATCTCACCCTTGGTGTAGACCATGCCGGTCGGATTCGACGGATTGTTGAACAGGAACACCTTGACTCCGGACAGGGCCGCGTCGAGTTGTGTCGGAGTCAGCTTGTAGTGCTGCTCAGCTGAGCATGGCAACAAGCGCGCCTCGGCACCAAGAATTTCAGCCAGATCGAGATACGTGGTCCAGTAAGGCACCGGAAAAGCAATCACGTCGCCTTCGTCGAGCAGAGCCTCGGCAAGGT
>JBDTCQ010000301.1:0-4089 GCA_039923515.1 Dokdonella sp. | reverse complement strand
AGCTCGCCCGCGCGGAATGATGGTGACCTTGTAGACCGGATCATGATCGGGAACCAGCCGACCAATGATCGCGTGGCCGGCCTCGTGATAGGCGGTCAGCTTCTTCTCGTCGTCGCTCATGATCATCGAGCGACGTTCCGCGCCCATCATGATCTTGTCCTTGGCGCGCTCGAAATCGTTCATGCTGACTTCGCGTGAATTGCCACGTGCCGCAAACAAGGCCGCCTCGTTGACCAGGTTGGCCAGATCGGCACCCGAGAAACCCGGGGTGCCGCGCGCGATCACCATGGGCTCGACGTCATTTGACAACGGCACCTTGCGCATGTGGACCTTTAGGATTTGCTCGCGTCCCTTCACATCCGGCAATGGCACGACGACTTGGCGATCGAATCGGCCTGGACGCAGCAGTGCCGGATCAAGCACGTCAGGACGGTTGGTTGCAGCGATGACGATGACCCCTTCGCTGCCTTCAAAACCATCCATTTCTACGAGCAGCTGATTCAAGGTTTGCTCGCGCTCATCATGACCGCCGCCGAGGCCTGCACCACGATGGCGACCGACCGCGTCTATCTCGTCAATGAAGATGATGCAGGGAGCGTGTTTCTTGGCCTGCTCGAACATGTCGCGAACGCGCGCTGCGCCGACGCCGACGAACATCTCGACGAAATCGGAACCCGAAATCGAAAAGAACGGAACCTTGGCCTCGCCCGCTATGGCCTTGGCCAGCAGGGTTTTACCGGTACCGGGCGCACCGACCATCAGGATGCCGCGCGGAATCTTTCCACCGAGCTTGGTGAACTTGCCCGGATCACGAAGAAATTCGACCAGTTCAGAAACCTCGTCTTTGGCCTCATCGCAGCCGGCCACATCGGCAAACGTGATCTTGACCTGATCCTCGCCTTGCAGTTTGGCTCGCGAGCGCCCGAACGACATCGCTCCGCGCCCGCCGCCACCGGCCTGCATCTGGCGCATGAAGTAGAAGATGAGCCCAAAGATGACGATCAGCGGCAGCCAGTCAAACAACAACCGGAGCAGGATCGGCATTGGCGGATCAGTCGCCTCGACCTTGACCTTCTGCACATCCTTTTCGATGTCACCGATCGACTGCTCGGTCAACAACGCGGTCGTGCGCACATTGGTGCCGTCCTGCAGTTTGGCCTCCACGGTGCGGCCATCGTTGTGCACGAGCACTTCGTCGACGCGCTTGTCGCGCACGGCCTGCATGAACTCGGAGTACGGAATATCCTTCGTCGCTGCGGCATGCGGATTGAAACTCTGGAACACCGTCAGCAGGACGACGGCGATTACCACCCAGAGCAGCACAGTCTTTGCCATGTCGTTCATTCGTTTACCCATCTCCTCCTGCAGCAGCGGCGGTCAGAGTTTTCTGCCGGTGGCCAGTGCATAGATTTCGTTGCTGCGCGCCCGTGATGCCTTGGGCTTGCGGATGCTGACGCTGGCGTAGTGGTTGCGCAAACGTCGTACGTATTCATCGGATCCCTGACCCTGGAACAACTTGGTCAGAAACGAACCACCTGCCCTCAGATGGGTTTCAGCGAAATCAGCGGCCAAATCGGCCAGAACCATGGAACGATCCTGATCAACAACACCGACCCCGCTCATGTTGGGGGCCATGTCGGAAAGCACAAGATCCACCTTCGATCCATCAATAAGCTGCTCAAGTCGCTTCAGCACCTCATTCTCGCGGAAATCGCCAAGGATGAAGTCGACGCCGCCGATACCCTGCATCGGCAGGATATCAAGGGCGATGATGCGGCCGGCATCGCCAAGTCGTTCACGAACCATCTGCGACCATCCGCCCGGTGCCGCACCGAGATCGACGATCAACATGCCAGGCTTGAGCAGCTTGTCGCGTTCGATCAGTTCATCAAGCTTGAACACCGCCCGCGAGCGCCAGCCTTCCGCTTGGGCGCGCTTCACATACGGATCGCTGAAGTGCTCATCGAGCCAGCGGGAACTGGATTTGCTTCGCGCCACGTTGTGTCATTCCGCGCCGCGCGCGTTTCCCGGTCATTCGATTGCCCGCATAATACCCCGAAAGGCGGATGATCCCGCCGTCACTCCATCCGCTTTCGGACTCCATTCATGCTGCTCACCTCATTCCAGAAGCGCTATCTGCGCGGCCTTGCCCATACCCTCAGCCCGATCGTGATGCTCGGACAGAAAGGCGTCACGCCAAACTTGATCAATGAACTGATCGTTGCCATCGGCCACCATGAACTGGTCAAGGTCAAGCTCTCCGGCGGAGATCGTGAGGAGCGGGAGGCTCAGATCCAGGCCCTGACGGCGGGCGCCGGTTGCGAAATCGTGCAGACCATCGGCCACACGGCCACGCTTTGGAAGCGCAATGAGAAAGAACCCAAGCTGCCACTGCCAAAGTAGGTCAGGCACGCCATGCAACTGAACCACGACCGGGCTGAAGGCTATTTCTTCATTCGCGCGATCCGCCGTGATGCGGTAATCGTCATTGATCGCGAGCTGCGTTCAAGTTTCCTGATTGCACCTGATCGGGTTGTCGAAACATGGCCGGTGGCCAGCATCGGCAGTCTCGATGCCGCCGCCGTGCAGGGCATACTCGAATTGCAACCTGAAGTTGCCATTCTGGGCACCGGCAACCGCCAGCAGTTTCCGGACAAGACGGTTTTGCTGCCCTTGCTGCGTCAAGGGATCGGCGTCGAAGTGATGGACAATGCGGCCGCCGGAAGAACCTACAACCTGCTCGCCGCCGAAGGCCGCAAAGTTGTCGCCGCCTTCATCCTGCCAGGCTGATTGATTCGCTGCAGCGGTGCCGGCGACATCCGCCCCGAAAAACCCGAGTCCGATCAAACCGACCGATTCTGCTGGGAAAGCGTGCGCAAGCGCTTTAGGGCCTCTTCCTGGATCTGCCGCACACGCTCGCGCGAGATGCCAAGTTCGGCGGCGATCTCGGCCAGGGAATGGACGGCCTCACCGTTCAGGCCATAACGCCGCTCCACAACCCAGCACTGGCGAGGTCTCAGTGCAGCCAGCCAGCCCTGCAACTGTCCACTGCCTTCGACATCGTTGCGGCTTGTCGAAGACGCCTCATCCTCATCAACGAGATGTTCAATCAAGGCGCGATCATCGCTGTCGGAAATCGGCGCATCCAGCGAACTGATGTGCTCGCTGACGCGGAAAAGCTCACCAACCGCGCGCGCATCCTTGCCGACGTGGCGAGCAAGTTCCTCAAGGGAAGGCGCCCGCGCCAGCTTCGCCGTCAATTCGCGATTGGCGCGCAAAACCTGGGCGAGTTCACGCAGGACATGCACCGGAATGCGCACTGTCCTGCCTTGATGCGAGAGGGCATGCTGGACACCATGCCGGATCCACCACATCGCATAAGTCGAAAAGCGCAGGCGGCGCGCAGGATCAAACTTCTCGACCGCACGGATCAGGCCGATGTTGCCTTCCTCGATCAAGTCCATCAGCGGCACTCCGCGGCCGACATAGGCACGCGCGACCGTGACCACCAGACGCAGATTGGATTCGATCAAAGCGCGGCGGGCTTCGGCATCGCCACACTGCACGCGCTCGGCCAGCGCCCATTCCTCTTCTGCGCAGAGCAGGGGGATCAAGCCGATTTCATTCAGATAGGCACCCGTCGAAGTGCGTACTTCCTCGTCGACGGGTTCGATCGCATCCAGCAGTTCGAGAACTTCTTCGACTGCCGGTTCTTCGTTTGGATCGGGCTGATCGCCGCCCATCATTGAAATTGTTCCGTATCGGCGCAGGGCAGACTCGCCAATTTCGGCATTCGAAACGCCACAGCGACAGGCTTTACACAGCCGGCGTTCATCATCAGCGCCTTGGCAGGAATCCGAGTGGATCGACCGGCTTGCCGTTCTTGCGGATTTCGAAATGGAGCATGTCGCGCGTCGCGCTGGATGAACCCATCTCGGCAATCTGCTGCCCCGCCTTGACCTTGTCGCCTTCTTGAACCAGACGCCGGCGATTGTGGCCATAAGCCGACAGCAGGGTCGAGTTGTGCTTGACGATGATCAGCTCTCCATACCCGATCAGCCCATTGCCGCTGTAGACCACTTCGCCATC
>JBDTCQ010000300.1:0-4082 GCA_039923515.1 Dokdonella sp. | reverse complement strand
GTGCGCATCTTGTAAAATTTTGGCCGTTCAATGTTGCCGGCTCGATCCCGGCGCGACGTCGCCGCCTGGCCACTGTCTCGATGATAGCCCTGACGATTCGCTCAGATCACTTGCCGATGCAGAAATCCGCAAAGATGCGACCCAGCAAGTCGTCACTGCTGAAATCGCCGGTGACTTCGCCCAGCGCCTGCTGGACTTGGCGCAGCTCTTCGGCGGCAAGCTCGCCGGCGCGTTGTTCAGTCAAGGCAAAGTGCGCCGCATGCATGTGTTCCCGAGCGCGCTCGATGGCCTCGACATGCCGGGTGCGGGCGCTGAAAGCGCCATCCGGGCCCTCGCCGTAGCCTGCGGCCTTGCGCAGGGCATCGACCATGAGTTCAAGACCCGCACCGGTTCGCGCGGAAAGCCACACGTGCGGTACGCCGTCGATGACCTCATGCCTTGCCGCACCGGTATCGAGATCGATCTTGTTGTGGACAACGATGCGTGCCGTGGTCGCTGGCAATGCCGTGAGCAGCGGCAAATCCTGATCAAGCTGGCTATCGTTGCTGACGAGGACGGCCAGATCGGCACGCCGGAGTTCATTACGCGCGCGACGTATTCCTTCGATTTCGACGACATCCTCGGAGTCACGCAAGCCAGCGGTATCGACGAGGGTGATGCCGATGCCATCCAGATCAATCGTTTCGCGGAGCAGATCGCGTGTGGTTCCGGGGACATCGGTAACGATGGCGCGCTCGCTGGCGGCGAGGGCGTTGAGCAGGCTCGATTTGCCGGCATTGGGTCGGCCGACAATGACGACATGCAGACCATCGGCCAGGCGGACCCCACGGCGGCTGGCGGCGAGCAGAGTATCGAGCCGGGCGCTGGTCGCGCTGAACTCGTCGAGCAATGGCGGGGCTGCCAGGAAGTCGATCTCCTCTTCGGGAAAATCGATGGCGGCTTCGATCCAGACGCGCAGACGCACGATCGCTTCGGTCAGCGCATGCACCTGTCGTGAGAACTCGCCATCGAGGCTGCGCACGGCGGCACGCGCGGCGGCTTGCGACCCGCTGGCAATCAAGTCGGCGATCGCCTCGGCCTGGATCAAGTCGATCTTGCCGTTGAGGAAGGCCCGTTCGGAAAACTCACCGGCACGGGCCTGCCGTGCGCCGAGCTCGATGACCCGACCGAGCAGGCAGCTGAGGATGATCCGGCTGCCGTGCGCCTGGAGTTCGACGACATCCTCGCCGGTAAACGAATGCGGGGCGGGGAAGTAGAGCAGCAGGCCGTGATCGAGCAGACTGCCGTCACTTTCATTAAACGTACAATAATGCGCATGACGCGGCTTCGGCTTTCGGCCGAGTAGACTGATCGCGATGGCGTGTGCGTGGTGTCCGGACAGGCGAACGATACCAATGCCCCCGGCGCCTGCAGCGGTGGCGATGGCGGCTATCGTGTCGCCTTGCGCGTTCATGGATATCGCGGCCTCGATGCGTACACCGCGCCGCCGGAGACAGCGGCGCGTGGTGCCGGCTTATTTTGCCTTGGCTGCGACCATACCTTTGTCGCCGGCTTCGATGCGGCGGGTGATGATCCATTGCTGGAGCAGGCCGAGCGCGCCATTGACGGTCCAGTAAAGCACGAGGCCGGCTGGGAAGAAGGCGAACATGACCGAGAAGATCAGCGGCATGAACTTCATCATCTTGGCCTGCAGCGGATCCATGCCGGTCATCGGTGTCAGGAACTGCGTGGCCAGCATCGTCGCTGCATTGAGGATCGGCAGAACGTAGTAAGGATCCGGCGCGGTCAGGTTCTGGATCCACAGGATGAATGGGGCCTGGCGCAACTCGACTGATTCAAGCAAAACCCAATACAGACCGAGGAAGATGGGCATCTGCACAAGCATCGGCAGACAGCCGCCGAGTGGGTTTATTTTTTCTTTCTTGTACAGCTCCATCATGGCCTGGTTGAGTTTGGCCTTGTCGTCGCCGTAGCGGTCTTTCAGTGCGGCCACGCGTGGCTGCATCTTGCGCATCTTGGCCATGGAACGGTATTGCGCTTCGGACAGCTTGAAGAAGGCCGCCTTGATCAACAGCACCAGCAAGATGATCGCGAAACCCCAATTGCCGGTCAGCTTGTGGAACTGCGACAGCAACCAGTGCAGCGGCTCGGAAATCAGCGTGAACATGCCGTAATCGGCCGTCTTGGCCAGGCCCGGCGCGACTTCATCGAGTGTGCTTTGCAATTTCGGGCCGACATAGAGTCGCGCACTGAACGCCTGTTCCTGACCGGGCTCGATACTCAGTGCAGGGGACACGCTGCGCAACAGATAACGGTTGGCTGCGTTGTCCTTGATTTCGATGCTGGTGAATTTGTCCACTTCGCCGGCTGGCGGTATCCAGGCGGCGAAGAAATAATGCTGGAGCAGGGCAATCCAGCCACCGGCCACGCTTCGATCGATGGGATCCTTGGCGAACTTGTCGAAGGCGAGCTTCTGGAATTTGTCTTCCGGGCTGTACCACGCTGCGCCGATGAAGCTGTAGCGCTCGGTATTCGTGTAGCCCTTGATGCCCGAATGATCGACCACCAGCGGAACGCGCTGCAATTGGCGGTAGGCATTGCCGGTCCAGGTGACCGCACTTTGGTTGTTGACCCGCTGCTGCTGCTCGATGACGTAGCTGCCACGCGTCAGGACGAACGTCTTGGTCACGCTGATGCCGGAGGCATCTTTCCAGGTCAGTGGCACTTCCAGTTTGTCCTGGCCATCGGCCAGGGCATAGGAACGGGCGGATGACTCGAACAAGGCTTCGTGATTGGGTGCCGGGCTGTTGGTACTGACCAGGCCGCTCTGGGCCACGAAATAGCGGGCCGGATCCGAATCCAGCAGGCGGACACGCGCTGGTTCCTTGGGTTGCAGCGGATAGGCAAGCAGATCGGTACGGATGACGCTGCCACCGCGCGGATCAATTTCAATGCGCAGAAGGTCCGTCGTGACGACGATGGGATTGTCCGACTGGACGATGCGATCGCTTGCCGGAGTCTCTGCTGGTGTCGAGGCCGCGGCGCTATTGGACGCCAGCGGAATTTCAGCAGAATTTGATGGGATGACCGGATTCGCGACAGCTGTGCCCGCAACATCGCTCGTTGCCACTGCTGCCGGGGTTGCCACCTGCGGGTTGTAGTCGATCTGCCACTGCGAATAAATCAGGTAGACCAGGGCAAACAGGGCAACCAGCAGAAAGGTGCGAGGATTGTTCATGGCAGCTTCGGGTTCTTCGGCGAGCTCGCCGATGTCTGGCGAAGGGGAGAGGGATCACGGCGCTTGGAAAAGGTTGTCGGCGTCTCGCACACACGGTGCGCGGGCGCGATCAGCCGCGCATTGTGCCGGTGCCGGGCGTCACCTTCAATGACGCGAGTTTCTTCCACAGACTTGCGAGATCCTCGCGCAGGGCGGAAGACGCGGTATTGACGGCGCTGGAGCGGGCGATCATGAGGATGTCGACGCAGGGCAATTCACTGCGGACGTGCCGGTAGCTTTCGCGAACGAGGCGCTTTATGCGATTGCGGTCGACCGCGCGCTTGGAGACACGGCGCGACACCGCCTGACCGAGTCGGCAGGTCGGTTGATCGTTCAGGGAAAACTCTGCAAGGAAATGACGGGCGCTGATGCGCTTTGAATTTCCGCGCAGCGCAGCGAAATCGCCGGCCTTGAGCAGGCGCGCGGTGCGTGGGAGGCTATACAACCCCATGCCACCGCGAGCGGCTGAATCAGACGGCGAGACGCTTGCGGCCCTTGGCGCGGCGTGCATTGATCACGGCGCGACCACCACGGGTCTTCATGCGGGCACGGAAACCGTGGGTACGAGCGCGCTTGAGGTTGCTCGGCTGGTAGGTACGTTTGGTGGCCATGAGTCGGCGCCAGGCTTGGAGAAAAGGGCGCGAATGATAGGGGCGTGGACGTGTTCCCGTCAAGGCGTATCGCTGGCGTGAATCATCCGGGCACGCGTAGACTGCACGGTTCCTCCGGGCAGGTCGCTCGCGGGCGTCATCGAGTCAAGCACAGCACAGAGGAATCATGAGTGAGCTTTGGGGGCGCTGCATCG
>JBDTCQ010000299.1:0-11609 GCA_039923515.1 Dokdonella sp. | reverse complement strand
GCGATGAACTGCTGCGCGACAACTTCCCGACCATCCATGCGGTCGGACGCGCGGCCACGGCCGAGCGCGCACCACGGCTTGCCATGCTCTCGCACGGCGAGGCATCGGCCCCGCATGTCGTACTGGTCGGCAAGGGTGTCTGTTTCGACACGGGCGGACTCGATCTGAAGACCGCCGACGGCATGCGCTGGATGAAAAAGGACATGGGCGGTGCAGCGCATGCGATCGCCCTGGCCGGCTTGATCCTGGATGCGAAATTGCCGGTTCGCCTGAGCCTGCTGATCCCGGCGGTTGAGAACGCCGTCTCAGCTGATTCGTTCCGCCCCGGTGAGGTGATCAAGACGCGTGGCGGCCTCAGTGTGGAGATCGACAACACGGATGCCGAGGGTCGCCTTGTCCTCTGCGATGCGCTGGCCTATGCCGGCGAGATGAAACCCGACCTGATCCTGGACTTCGCGACACTGACGGGCGCCGCCCGGATTGCGCTTGGCGCCGACCTGCCTGCCCTGTTCTGCAATCGCGACGATATCGCCAGCGCCCTGCTCGCTGCCGGCACGCAAACCCAGGATCCGCTCTGGCGCATGCCGCTGTGGCGACCATACCTGATCATGCTCGAATCCTATATTGCCGACCTCGCCAACTCCGGTGCCTCACGTCACGCCGGTGCCGTGACCGCCGCTTTGTTCCTCGAACGCTTCGTCCCCGACGAAACACCTTGGTGTCATCTGGACGTCTATTCGTGGAACGATTCCGAGCGTCCCGGCCGCCCCAAGGGCGGCGAAGCTCAAGGCCTGCGCGCCTATCTGGAATTCCTCAAGCAACGTTATGGCGTTGGGGGAATCGGGAAGGGCGAATAGGGAATCGTGGGAGCCAAGAACAGAATCTGTAGGAGCAGGCTTTAGCCGCGATGCTTTTTCCTCACCCAACATCAAATCAAGAGCATCGCGGCTAAAGCCTGCTCCTACAATTCCCTATTCCCTATTCCCTATTCCCGGCCCACATCAATCCACCTTCGTCGCCGCGTCATGCGGCTGCATGCGGGCGGCGAGCTTGGTATCGGTGTGGATCAGATCAATCTCGTCAGACAGGATCTGTGCGGCTTCATTGAGGATGATGTCGCGCTTGGCCTTGCGCTTCTCCTCGCGGGCCAGATCCTTGGAGATGTTGCGTTCATCGGCCTGCAGACCATCGTCCTCACCCGAAGGCACGGAGGCCGAATCATCAGCCTCTTCGGTGCTGACCACGGGCTGCGAGGCAGCCTGCTCACCCGCTTCCGCCTTGCCGTCCTTGGCGGCAACCGCGTCAGCGTTGCCGGACGCATCAGCCTTCGCCGTTGTCTCGGCGGCCAGCGCCTCGCGCGCCTTGCGCTTGGCTTCCTGTTCGTCGCGCTCGGTGGTGCGCACCTTTTCATTCAGCGAAAGGGTTTTTTCGGCACGAATGCGCTTGGCGTCGGCGATCTCGGCCTCAAAATTCTTCCATTCGGCATCTTTTTCCGTGCGCGCCTGATGACGCGCCAGCAGCATCGGGATCAACGGCTTGAGATCAGCCACCGGCTTGTAGTCGGCTCGGGCAATCGAGGTCCACGGCAACGCGTTTTCATAACTGGACTCCCCGAATTCGTCGCTGGCAACGGTCAACGGAAAACTGATTTCGGGCGTAACTCCGCGCAACTGGGTTGATCCGCCGTTGATGCGAAAAAACTGCTGCACAGTCATTTTCAGATCGCCGTAGGTCGGTTTCTCGTTGCGTGCCATGTCGTCCATGTTGAGCAGGTTCTGCACGGTTCCCTTGCCAAAGGTCGGTTCACCAATGATCACGCCACGACCGTAGTCCTGAATCGCCGCGGCGAAAATCTCCGAGGCCGAAGCCGATGCGCGATTGACCAGCACGGCCAGCGGGCCGCTCCAGGCGGTACCGGCGCGGCGATCGCTCTTTTCCTCGACGCGACCGCTGGCATCGCGGATCTGCACAACGGGCCCCTTGTCGATGAACAGGCCCGTCATGTCGGTGGCTTCGTCGAGCGAGCCGCCGCCGTTGTTGCGCAGGTCGACAACGACGCCATCAACTTTTTCCTGAGTCAGTTCGCCAAGCAGGCGTTCGACGTCGCGCGTGGCGCTCTTGTAGTCGGTATCCCCACGCCGACGGGCGTCGAAATCCTGATAGAAGGTTGGCAGCGTGATCACGCCGATACGACGTGTCGTATCGCCGTTCTTCACATCGATGACCGACTTCTTGGCGGCACTCTCCTCGACGTTGACCTTGTTGCGGGTCAGGGTCAGCAGTTCGTGCTTGCCGTCCGGGCCGGCCGCATCGGGCAGGACTTCCAGACGCACGATCGTGCCCTTGGCGCCGCGGATCTTTTCAACGACGTCATCGAGGCGCCAGCCGATCACGTCGATGATGGGCCCGCTGTCACCCTGACCGACACCGACGATTCGATCACCCGGATTGAGCTTGCCGGATATGGCCGCCGGTCCACCCGGAATAATCTCGCGAATCGCGGTGTACTCGTCAAGGCGCTGCAAGACGGCACCAATGCCCTCCAGCGACAGACGCATGGCAATGTCGAAATTCTCCGAAGCACGCGGACTGAGATAGTTGGTATGCGGCTCGATGGACGTCGCATAGGCGTTCATGAAGGTCTGAAAAACATCCTCGCTGTTGAGTTGGCGGATGCGATCCAGATAATTGGAATAGCGCTTGTCGAGCGTATCGCGGATGTCCTTGGCCGGCTTGCCGGCAAGCTTCAGCCGCAGCCAGTCGTTCTTGACACGCTTGCGCCAGAGATCATCAAGCTCGGCTCTATCCTTGGCCCACGGTGCCTTCGCACGATCGTACTGCCAGGATTCGTCCTTGCTGAAATCAAACGGCTTGGCGAGCAGTTCGCGCGAGTAGTCGAGGCGCTCGGCGACACGCTGCTGATAGAGGTTGAACATTGCGAACGGCGCGGAGAGATTGCGCTCGAAGATGGCATCGTCGAGCTTGTCCTTGGCCGCCGAAAACTGGTCGATATCAGTCTGGGTGAAGAACAGATGATCGCCATCGAGACTGTCGAGATAGGCCTTGAAGATTTTTTCCGACATCGCGTCATCCAGCGGCATCGGCTTGTAATGGAAACGCGACAGAAAGCGCATCGCCCAGATGGCCGCTTCGGTCTGGTCGGCGGTTGGTTTGAGCACCAGCGGGGTCGGGTTTTCGGCGACCGGCTTGGCAAAGGCTATTCCGCAAACTGCCAGCAGCGCGAAAGTCAAGGTGATGCGACGCATGTAACTCTCCATCAAGGCTCGGTGGTGCTTGGTTTACTGCTCAAATTGTCTCAACGACGCCAGCGGCATGTGCCATTTCGTCTGCATGGTAGGAAGAACGCACCATCGGACCGGATGCCACATGGCTGAAACCCAGGGCATTGCCATATGCCGCCAACGCGTCAAATTCTGCCGGGGACCAGTAGCGCAACACCGGATGATGATGTGCCGAGGGCTGCAGGTATTGGCCAATCGTGACCATATCGACCGCATGCTCGCGCAAATCGTTCAACGTGCGCTGAACCTGTTCGAGGTTTTCGCCCAGGCCGAGCATGATCCCGGACTTGGTCGGGATGCGCGGATGCTGTTCCTTGAAACGCTTCAGCAACTGCAGCGACCACGCATAATCGGCGCCCGGACGAACTGCGCGATAGAGATCGGGAACCGTCTCGATGTTGTGGTTGAACACATCCGGCGGATACTCGGCAAGCACTTCCAGGGCGCGATCCATACGCCCCTTGCCACGGAAGTCCGGGGTCAGGATCTCGATCTGGATATCCGGATTCTCGAACCGTACGGCGCGGATGCAGGCAGCGAAATGGCCGGCACCGCCATCGCGCAAGTCATCGCGATCCACCGAGGTGATGACCACATAACGCAGGCGCATGTCGCGGATCGTGCCGGCGAGCTTGGCCGGCTCCAGCGGATCCGGGGCATTCGGTCGACCGTGCGCAACATCGCAGAACGAACAGCGCCGCGTGCAGACCTCGCCAAGAATCATGAAAGTGGCTGTGCCCTTGCCAAAACATTCGTGAATGTTTGGACACGATGCCTCTTCGCAAACCGTAACCAGGCTGCTCTCGCGCAGTTTCGCTTTCAGGCGGGCAACTGCATTGCCGGGTGGGATACGCACGCGGATCCAGGCGGGCTTGCGCAGGATCGGAGAATCGTCGAAGACGGCGCGGTTGCGTGAAATCTTGTCGCCACCCGTTTGTTTTTCGCCGACAACGGTCAGCGGAATGGTCTTGATCGTTTCGTTCATTGGGCTGATGTTGTCGCCATATCGGCGAAAATCGGAAGTTCCGCAGCACCCGGCTGCGGCGTGAAGCCGAACTGCCGGGACAGTTCGTCGATTAGCACATCCTCGACCGCCTTGAGCGACCCGGGGCCGCCCAAGTCTAGCACCTGGGTCACCCGCAAGCCCTGATAACCACAGGGATTGATTCGCCGGAACGGCTCCAGATCCATGCCGACATTCAAGGCCAGACCATGAAACGAGCAACCTCGGCGAATGCGCAGGCCCAGAGCACCGACCTTGGCATCCCCCACATAGACGCCCGGCGCTCCCGGACGACGCATGGCAACGATGTTCCAGTGATCCAGGGTGTCGATGATCGCTTGCTCGATCCGGTTGACGAGCTCGCGCACGCCGATGCCGAGGCGGCGCAGGTCGATCATCGGGTAGCCGACAATCTGTCCGGGCCCGTGATAGGTCACCTGGCCTCCACGCTCGACGCGGATAACCGGAATGTCGCCCGCTGCCAGCACATGCTCAGGCTTGCCCGCCTGGCCAAGCGTGAAAACCGGCTCGTGCTCTAGCACCCAGAACTCATCCACGCTGTTGCCATCCCGTCGCTCGGAAAACCCGCGCATGGCATCGAGCACCGGCTGGTAGGCCTGGCAACCCAGGCGACGTACGATCAAGGTTTGCGACATGCGCCCGTTGTTCCGACGATGCTTGTGACTGGCCTACCCAAGAATGCTCAGATCGTCCAGCGAATCCCGAGATCGGCGCGCAATGCGGCATGCGCAGCGTCATAGGATTCACGATCGGGGCAGGTGAAGGTCACCGATACCGCGTGGTAATTGCCCTCGCGTGATGGCTTCGAGCGCAGGCTGCCGGCAATCACGCTCAGCCCGAGCCCCTCGATGATCTGCGGCACACGCACTTCCAGATCCGCGTCGGTGCGACCCAGCGCGGTGATCTCGAATGCGCCGGGAAACTGGAAACCCTGGTCGGGCTGTTTCGGCTGGATGTCATCGATATTGCGCATGCTCAGCCACCTTTGGCAGATACCTCGGTGGTGGAAGGCTTGTCCTCACTCTTGAACCACAGCAGGACGCCGTCATACATGCGCTTGAAAAAGCCCCCTTCGACCGCCGCGTCGAGCACCACGATCGGTCGCTCGACCAGGGTCTTGCCATCGAGCTGGACTTTGAGGCTACCAACCACGTGGCCCTTCTCAAGCGGAGCAATCAGTCGCGACGGCAGATCCATGCTCGCCCTCAGATTGTCATAGCGGCCGCGCGGCAAGGTCACGACAACATCCTCGGTGATGCCGAGGGCGACTGTCGGCGCCTCACCCTTCCACAATTCAGGCGTGGCGAGCGGCTTGCTCGCATCGTAGAGCTTGTGCGATTCAAAGAAACGGAAGCCGTAATTGAGCAATTCCTGGTTGGCATCGGCGCGGGCCTTTTCGCTCTTGGCACCCATGACCACGGCAATCAGGCGCTGCTCACCGCGCAGCGCCGAAGTCGCCAGGCAATAGCCGGCCGAACTGGTATGTCCGGTCTTGATGCCGTCGACCGAAGAGTCGCGCCACAACAGCGTGTTGCGGTTGTGCTGCTTGATCCCGTTCCACTCGAAATCCTTGATCTTGTAGATCGCGTATTCCTCCGGATAATCGCGGATCAAGGCTTGCGAAAGCAGGGCGACATCGCGCGCTGTGGTGTAGTGATTTTCGTTGGGCAGGCCGCTGGCATCGACGTAGTGGGTGCCTGTCATACCCAGCTGGGCGGCGTATTGGTTCATCAGGGTGGCGAACAACTCCTCCGATCCCGCCGTGTGTTCAGCCAACGCGATCGCCGCATCATTGCCGGACTGAATGATCATCCCGTACAACAGTTGCTTGAGCGGAACCTGGCTGTTCAGTTCAAGGAAACTGGTCGATCCATCGGTGCCTGCGCCACCCGAGCGCCAGGCGTTCTCGCTGATCGTGACCGGGTCTTCCATGTGGATCTTGCCGTGGGCCAATTCAGCCGAGACAACATACGAAGTCATGACCTTGGTGATCGAGGCCGGCTCGACGCGCTCATCGGGATTGCCTTCGAGCAGGACCTGGCCCGTTGCATAGTCCATCAACACCCAGCTCTTGGCATCAAGCGTCGGCGGGGGCGGTGTCGGCGTGGCCATCGTGGGGGATGCTGGCTGGGGCATCGGCTTCGGCACGGGCACTGCCGGAGTCTGCGCAAAGGCATTGGCGACCAGCACTGCAAGCGCAGCGGCGAGAGTGGCAAACAGCAACTTGTTCGGCAAAACAGACTCCTCGAAACATATGGGATGAAGCGCAAAGCGCCGGCAACGCCGACTATTGTCGCCCGTTCAATCGTCGATCGCCACGCGCGGCATACCGAAACCAAGTTTTTGCAGGCGTACGACGAGGGCATCGGCGGCATCAACACTTTCCAGCGGACCGATGCGCACGCGATGGATTTCCCGCGAATCCATTCGCGTGGTGACGATACTCGCGCGCCCGATCCCAGCCTGCTCAATACGCTCGACGATGCCCTGCGCATTGCTGCGATCGGCAAACGCGCCGAGCTGAACGAAGACACGCGAGTGGTTGTCGGCTGCTGGGACAGCAGTCGACGGCTTCGGTTCCGGGCTGTTGGCATCAAGAACGCGCACCTCGACGGTGCCCGTCCCCTTCGGCCACACGCCGATGCGCACCGCCGCCGCATAGGACAGGTCAATCAGCCGGTTTTCGTGGAACGGACCGCGGTCATTGACCCGCACAACCACACTCTTGCCGTTCTCGATATTGGTCACGCGCACGTAGCTTGGCAGCGGCAGCGTCTTGTGTGCTGCGCTGAACTGATACATGTCATAAGGCTCCAGACTCGAGGTCATGTAACCGTGAAACTTGTTGCCGTACCAGGAAGCCGTGCCGCGCTCAACGTAATTGCGTGCCTCCGGCATCACCGTATAGGTCTTGCCCAGCACGCTGTAAGGCGACTTGTTGCCATAGCGGGCGCGCGGCTCGGATTTCGGGGTCGGCTCGATCAGTTTGCTGACGTCGACGGCCGGCGCATCCGGTCCGCCGTCGCGGGCATCGCGGTAACGCATGGACTGCGGCAGGCTGGTTTCAAGAACGGGTGCGGTAGGCGACGAGCCGGTCTGCGCCGGAGGCGTCGCCTTGCGCGGCTTGTGCGCGGCACACGCACTCAGCAGCAGCACAACCACGATCGGGGCAAGCAGCTTTCTCACGGCGCGCTGGCGACACCGGCCGCAATTTCCTGCGAAAGCTGCCAGACCGCCATCGAGTAAAGCGGGCTGCGGTTGTAACGCGAGATCACGTAGAAATTGCGGAAGGTCAACCAGGTTTCCTTGCCTGCAGCGCCCTCCAGCGTGACCACACTCGCCAGCTCGGCGGGATCGATGGGGTCGGTCGGCGCATAGCCCCAACCTTCGAGTTGTTCGACCGGGTAGACCGGCTCGAGTCCATTCGGCGTGATCTCACGCGCATCGGCACTCAGCGTGGCCAGCGAAGCGACCGGCCTGCCCTTCTCCCAGCCATGCACGGCGAAATAATTGGCGACGCTGCCGACGATGTCGGGCAGTGAATTCCACAGGTCAATGCGACCGTCACCATCGTAATCACGGGCGAAATTGGCGACGCTGGTCGGGATAAACTGGCCCCAGCCCATCGCACCTGCATACGAGCCGACCAGTTCGTCGATTGGATAAGCCATGTGCTTGTCGCCGAGCAGGAACAACTGGCGCAGTTCGCCCCGAAAGAACTTCGCTCGCGGCGGATAGTGGAACGCGAGGGTGACCAGTGCGTCGAGCACCTTGAAGCTGCCGTAATTGCGGCCGTAACTCGTCTCGACGCCAATGATGGCAACAATGATTTCAGGAGCGACTCCGAACTCATTGGCAGCGCGCTCAATCAGCTCGCGATTGGCCCGATAAAACGCGATACCGTCATCGCGGCGCTTGTCGGTCAGGAAGATCGGTCGATAGTCCTTCCACGGCTTGGCCTCGGCCGGACGCGACATCGCATCGAGAATGCGCTGCTGGACCTTGGCCTTGGCCAGGGTCGCGAGGACATCAGCCTCGTTCAGCCCGTCATCCCGATGCAGCTCGCGCGCGAATTCAACAAAATCAGGATCGACTTCGGCTGCCGTGACAGGGGCTTGCGGCCGCGCATGCGCATTCACCGCACAACCGACGATTGGCGCACACAGCGAGAAGCTGATGGCGGCCGAAATCCAAAAACTTTTGTTCAAGTTCAAGCAAACCTCTGCAATCCGGAGAGCCACTGTATCGCGAGCGGCGATCAACCTGCCACCCGCTTGCGATGCGCGTGGATCGACATCAGCACGCCAAAACCGGCAAGCAGCGAAACGGCCGAGGTGCCGCCGTAGCTGATCAGCGGCAAGGGCACGCCTACGACCGGCAGCATGCCGGTGATCATGCCGCCATTGACCATCACATAGACGAAAAACACCATCGTGATTGAACCGGCAAGCAGACGCGAGTAGGTGTCGCGAGCATTCGCGGCGATCCACAAGCCACGCCCGATGATGAAGACATACAGCGTGAGCAGGAGCAGCACGCCGATCAGACCCCACTCTTCGGCAAACACCGAGAAAATGAAATCGGTCGTGTGCTCCGGCAGGAACTCCAATCGCGATTGCGTGCCCTGGTGCCAGCCCTTGCCCCAGAATCCGCCCGAACCCACTGCGATTTTCGACTGGATGATATGCCAGCCCAGGCCCAGTGGGTCTGCCTCGGGATCAAGCAGCATGCGCAGACGATTGCGCTGGTATTCGTGCAGGAAATGCCAGGCGAGCGGCGCCACGCCAAACACCGCACCCACAATCAGCCCGATCCGCCACCAAGCCAAGCCGGATAGAAAGACGACAAAGAGTCCACTGGCAACAATCAGCAGTGCGGTGCCGAGATCGGGCTGCTTGGCGATCAGTCCGGCCGGTATCGCAATCAATACGCAAACAGCGCCGAGCGACATCCAACTCGGCGGCAAAGGGCGTTGGTTGAGATACCAGGCGACCATCATCGGCATGGTCAGCTTGAGCAGCTCGGACGGCTGGAAACGCACGAAGCGCAAATCCAGC
Source organism: Dokdonella sp. (assembly GCA_039923515.1). Lineage (GTDB taxonomy): Bacteria > Pseudomonadota > Gammaproteobacteria > Xanthomonadales > Rhodanobacteraceae > Dokdonella. The sequence goes on along the minus strand of JBDTCQ010000299.1, from coordinate 2,226 downwards.
CAGCGATCCGAGCCGCGTCCTTCGCCGAGCAATGCAACCAGGATCAGCAGGGCGAGGCTACCCAGATAAAACCAGGGCGACCAGTTGCGCAGGCTCGATGGTGGCACCCGTGAAATCAGCGCCATCAGGACCACACCGAGCAGAATTCGCAGGCCCTGGGCGATGGCCTTGTCGCGATCGAGATCACTGGCACTGTATTGGGTCATCAAGCCAATGATGCCCAGCAGGAGCAAGGCACCGGCAAGCGGCATGTCAAAACGCGGGCGTCTGATCATGCCGCGCATGCGATAGCGAAGCTGGGCGAACAGGCCATCCATTACGGTGTCACCGCATCCGCGCGGACATCGCGGTTGGCTGGCATCGGCTGATCGATCAACCAGGCATCCATCATCTTGCGCACGATTGGTGCCGCGTCGTGTCCGCCGCCGCGTCCGGCTTCAAGCGCGACGATCGCCGCCATACGCGGGCTCTCGGCTGGCGTAAATGCCTCGAACAGAACAATGTGGCGCTCCACCGCAACCTGCGAAATATGCTGCCAGACCTCGTTTGTGCGCGAATAGCGTTCGGCTGTTCCGCTCTTGCCAGCGATGACAAAGGGAAAACCCTTACCCATGGTTCGGGCAGTTCCGGTCGGGCCGTTGACCACGGCAATCATGCCCTCGCGGACCGCATCCCAATTGGCCGGGTTGCGGAAATACGGTGGCCCAGGTGCCGGCATCGCGGCTGCCACGGGTGCATCGCCAATGCCGTCCTGAGTCGCGCGCAGCAGATGCGGCCGGTACGAGACACCGCCGGCCGCAAGCATGGCCACGCCATGCGCAAGCTGCAAGGGCGTGACCAACCAGAAGCCCTGGCCGATGCCGGCGATCACGGTCTCACCCGGGTACCAGGGCTGATTCATGCGCCCGCGCTTCCATTCCCGCGAAGGCAGCACGCCATCATTCTCGCCAACCAGATCGATTCCGGTCGGCTTGCCGAAACCGAACTGCGCCATCGCAGCACTGAGCTTGTCGATGCCCATGTCGAGAGCCAGCGCGTAGTAATACGTGTTGACCGATTGCGCCAGTGATTGGACCAGATCAACCCGGCCATGTCCGCCGGCGCGCACATCACGATAACCGCGCGCCTGGCCAGGAATGAAGAACTCGCCGGTTGAGAGAATCGTGTCGGAAGGCTTGCGCAAGCCCAGCTCAAGGCCGGCTGAGGCGAGGAAGGGTTTGACCGTCGAACCCGGCATGTAGCTGCCGCGCAAGGCACGATCGAGCAACGGCTTGTCGGGATTGTCGAGCAATGCCTTGTAATCTATCTGGCTGATCCCATTGACGAAAAGATTGGGATCAAAGCTTGGCACGCTGATCATCGCCAGCACCTCGCCATTGCGCGGATCGATCGCCACGGACGATCCGGCGCGTCCTTCAAACGCCGCCTCGGCAGCCTCCTGGATGCGTGCATCGACGGTCAGATAGAGGTTCTTGCCCGGTGTCGGTGCGACCCGCTCGATGACACGCAATGGACGCCGATCGGCATTGACCTCGACCAGCTCGTATCCTGGCTGTCCGTGCAGAAGCTCCTCGTAGGAACGCTCGATCCCGGTCTTTCCGGCATGCGTGGTGCCGGCATAAAGCGAGGCGTCGAGCCGCTCGACATCGGCCGCGTCGATGCGCCCAACATAGCCGACCAGATGGCCGAATTCGGCACCTTTCGGGTAGTAACGGGTCAGATATGGCACCACATCGACGCCGGAGTAGCGCCAGCGATTGACCGAGAACAAGGCGATATCTTCCTCGCTGAGCTTGAGCCGCAGCGGCACGCTCTGATACGAACGCTTCGACTTGACCAGGGCCCTGAAGCGCGCGATGTCATCCTCACTGACGCCCATGGTATCGCTCAGCCCCTGCAGCAGTGCGTCCATGTCGGCCACCTGCTCGGGGATCACTTCGAGACGGAATGCAGCGACGTTCTCGGCGAGCAGCACGCCATTGCGGTCGTAGATCAGACCGCGTGCCGGCGCCAGCGGTCGGGTCAGGATGCGATTGGCGTCGGAGCGCGCCTGATATTCATCATGCCGCGAGACTTGTAGATACCAGAAGCGGACACCGAGTGCGACAAGCGCGAGGATGATCAGCACGAATCCAACCACGGCCCGGCGCACGAATACGGCCGCCTCTTGACGACCATCCTGGATCGACCGGAATTTCATGTCTCGTGCGAGCGGATGCGTGCGCG
>JBDTCQ010000298.1:0-4648 GCA_039923515.1 Dokdonella sp. | reverse complement strand
CAGGCAAAAAAATTTTTTGCCTGTCATCGTTGGCGCTTCCGACCTATTTGTTCGGGTACACGATGAATAGTTGCTCGATCCTCCCTCCGCCAATCTGGATAAGCCATGAAAATCCGACCTCAAACTGATCGCCATTTGCCTGTTTCGCAGCATGATTTCAGCAGATTTCCGCGCGGTCTGGTTTTCGCATTCGTAGGGCTGTTTGCCCATGCATGCCCACTCCCAACGCTGGCTGCTGAAACTGCGGCCTCCGTCGAACAACGGACGGAGATCCAAAGCCATCCGTACCGGCAACAGCAGTGGGATCGATTGGCCGCTGCAGATGACCGTGACAGCCTGATTGCTGCCGTGCTTCTCGGCATGCCGGATGCTGTGGAGCACGCTGCAATCAAGGGCCACGCCGACGTCGAGCAGCGGTTGGCAAGCCGCTTCGGGCAGGATCCGGACGTGATGTTCGTGCTGGCGCTGGCTTGCCAGATGCAAGTCGAATCATGTGGCGGGTATTACGATCGATTGACCAAGGCTGCGCCTGACAATGCCGTGAACTGGCTGCTCTTGCCGAATGGGGCAGGGCCCAGTCCCGACCAGCTGAAAGCCGCAGCGGCGGCAGCTTACGCAGATACCCATCTGCGCCTGATTGTGCGCATCCTGAATGCGGCACTCGCAGGGCAACCTTCGCCAAATACAGCCGACTCGGGTGATTCCGAAGCGCTGGCTTCCGCACTGCGTGTCAATGCCATCGAGCGGGTTCCCCTGCCGAAATTCGCCGGTGCCATGTCGCTGTGCAAGCCATCGGCGCTGGAAAACCGAAACGACTGCATCAGGCTGGGACGTCTGCTGTCCGCAGACAGAGACGGAACCATTCTGACAAAAATGATAGGTAGTGCATTGCTGCGCAGGTTTCTGAAGGGGACGGATGAGGAGAAGGAGGCTTTTCAAATGCGTCGGGAGTATGTGTGGCTCAGTGAGCAGTTGGATGCGAGCGATGGATCCTGGAAAGCGCGTGTGCAGAGCGACCTTGAAAAGATGGGTGAGTGGGTTGCCATCCAGCACGCGGTAGAACGGCTCGGCAAATCAAGCAAGCCTTCCGCGGACTGGACGCCGAAGAATCCGCAGGCCCTGCTGCTATCCGAGGATCGCAGGCCTGCGCCCGCGAAGTAGACTGGTTGTGTCAAATTCCATCCGCGCGTCGATACGTTGCTCCGAAGCAGGATCTGATAGCAATGGCCCACTTTCCTACGACACGCTGGAGCCTCATTCAGACCAGCGATCGGTCACAGGCGGAAATCGTCGCGGTGTGGCGTGAGCTTGTGCGGGCCTATCAGCCGGCGATCGTCAGCTATTTCCGACGGCGCGCAAACGTGCAGGATGCAGATGATCTCGCGCAGGAGTTCATGCTTCGCTCACTGGATGCGGGCTGGTGGGCGCGCGCCGACCCGCAGGCGGGATCCTTTCGACAGTTTCTCCGTTTCCTGATGAAGCGTTTTCTGGCGAATCAAATGGATGCAGGCTATCGGCGTTTCGAACGGACAGGGGAGAGCCATGAGGATGTCGCGGATCTGCAAACCCCGGATCGGCATTTCGATCTGCAATTCGCGCTGTGTCTGACGCGTATCGCGCTCGAAGATCTGCGCAAGGACTATGAAAGCGACGGTCGCGGCACCACATTTTCTGCCCTTGAGCCGTGGCTCGCGGAGATACCCGAGTACGGTGAGCTGGTCGGACTGGGCAAGCAGCTTGATGTCTCTCCCAACACGCTCGCGGTCCAGTTGAAGCGTTTGCGCACCCGGCTGCAAAAAGCGGTACGCGTCGCCATCAAGGATTTGAGTCTCAATGATGAGTGCGCCGCAAGCGAGCGGAATGCCTTGGTCGCGGCGCTTTCCCTGGGTGGGTTCGCGTAGTGGACTCAATTGACCATAGCGATGCGCGCTTGCTCGATATCGCCCTGCTTGGCCTGTCGACGGTGACAACAGATGCGGCAATGCTCTGGGATGAGCTTGACTTGAGCGATCCGGAAGATCGGCGCTTCGGCGATTTTGAACTGCTTGAGCGCATCGGACACGGTGGCATGGGGGTTGTGTTTCGGGCGCTGCAAGTCAGCCTGGAGCGTGAAGTTGCGATCAAGTTCATTGTTGGAAGCCTTGCCGACAATCCGCGCGCGATCTCCATCTTCTTTGCCGAGGCACGCGCCGCCGCACGACTGCACCATCCGCACATTGTGCCGGTATTTGAAACCGGAAAGGTCGACGGTATGCCTTTCTTTTCGATGCCGTTGTTGAAGGGAAACACCCTGGCTCAGCGCATGACGGAGGGGCGAATGCGCGTGCCGGAGGCTGTCAAATTGATGTTGAAGCTGTGCGCCGCCGTGGACTACGCGCATGGTTTCGGCTTGCTTCATCTGGATCTGAAGCCCACCAACGTGCTTTTTGACGAACACGGGCAAGCGCTGGTTGGTGATTTCGGATTGGCTCGGCACATGGATGCGCAGGGTGGAGTCGATGTCTTCGAAGTGTCGGGTACCGCCGCCTATATGGCACCCGAGCAGGTCAGTGCGGGCGCGAGCCGATTGAACAAGGCGACTGACATCCATGCGCTCGGGGCGATCTTCTACGAGCTGTTGACGGGGAATCCGCCACAGCGTGCGGCAGGTGGCCTGATCGCCTCGCCGCGAAGCATCGAGGCAACCATTGAAAAAGATCTCGATGCGATCTGCATGAAGTGCCTGCATGCCGATCCTTCTCTGCGTTACCCGGATGTTTCTGCACTCGGTGCGGACCTTGTCCGCTTTCAGGATGGCAACAGCGTCAGTGTGCGTGAGCCCACCTGGAGGGAGCGCGTCGTGCGAAGCGCACGACTCCGGCCCGGGTTTGCTCTGGCAATCGCGGTAACCCTGACGACGCTGATAATCGGACTGCTTTCAACCAGTTGGCAGTGGCGGCGAGCAGAACTCGCGCGCAACGAGGCCTTGCGCCAACAAGAGCTGGCGACTCTCGAGGCGACACGCAATCAGAAACTATCCGGATTCATGGCCGCTGCGTTTCCTGCCGGAAGCGCGATCCGCGAGGGTCGCTCAGACAATGTGCGCGATGCGGTCCGCTGGCTGAAACAACACGCAGCCGATGATCCATCAACCCAACGCGCCGTGCTCGCATCGTTTCGCCAAGCCTTGAGCGAAGCCAACAAGGGCGATGTCGTGGCGGCGTTCGCCACTGAAATCCTGGATCAGCTCGGCGAAGGCTATCGTCTGCAACAGGTTGAGCGCCTGGCCGCCAAAGGCGATCGCGACAGCCTCATCGCAGCGGCATTGATTGGCATTCCGCGGGTGGCAGAAACATCCGGCGCGGCACACGAATCGGTGCTCGCGCGACTGTTCGATGATCATCATGATGATCCCCTCGCACTCTATGCCGCTGCGCTGGCTTGCCATGTGCAAGAGACTCCGTGCACGCATCACGAGTACTACAAAACGCTGGTCGCAAGATTTCCCGACAATGCCGTGCACTGGGTACTGACCCCTGCCGGTACCCAGTCATCAGAATCCGAATTGCGTGATCAGATCGTTCATGCGGCAGCCGCGAGCGAGTTCGATGACCGGCTTCCGGAGTTGAGCTTGCTGATCCGAAATGCGTTGCGCGACCAGCCGGCGCCGTCGTCCATCCTCGAGCCCATGCAAGGCTTTCTTGGTGAGCCGGAAGTGGCGCCATCGCTCCAGCGCGATGCGCTCGACAGCGTGGCCCTGCCCAGATACGTCGCCTTTGTGCAGGCTTGCAAGCCGGATAGTCCAGCCATTCACGCGTTTGCCGGGTTGAAAGACGCATGCGCTGCATTTGCCAACCACGCAATGCATTCGGCGCGAGCAACGGTGCTGGCCAAGATGATTGGCAGCGCGATACTGCGGCGCCTGTACAAGGGCACGCCACGGGATCACGAAGCCAAGCAGTACAGGCAGCAGTATGTGTGGCTCAGCGAGAAGGCGGGCTATGACCTCGGTGGCGACGACGTGTTCAGACAGGATCTGATTGAATTCGGCGAGTGGGAGGCGCTCCAGCGTCACGCCGAACGGTCCGGGTTTCCGCGTGTTCCTCCGTCCGCATGGGTGGCCGCGAATCCAGAGGCATTGCTTCTCTCAGAAGATCGGACGAGCGCCCCTCGCAAATAGGTCGGATCGCCGGCGTTTCGAGCAAAAGCTTTCGCTTGATCGATAGGGCAGAGCCCCCGCACCTGGGAACTCTGCTTGATGGCGAGGACCCAGGCTTCGATGCCGTTGGGTCGATCCGTGCGGCGGTTTTCCTCAGCGCATGTCAGCCGGTGCCTTGACCGGATCAGCCGGCTTCGGCGGCAGCGCGACCGGATCGGCTGCCATCCGGGCTTTGATCTCGGCAATCGCGCGGTCGAGTTGCGGATCGCGTCCGGCCATCGTCGAAGCAACGTCTTCGTCGACGACAATGTCGGGATCGACGCCGTGACCCTCGATCACCCATTGCCCCTCGGTGTTCGCGGAGGCGAACTGCGGAACATTGGTGGTGCCGCCATCAATCAGCGGGCCCCAATCGTTGATGCCGACCACGCCACCCCAGGTGCGCGTGCCGATCAGCGGCCCAAGTTTGGCCTGCTTGAACATGTACGAGAAAATATCGCCATCCGACGC
>JBDTCQ010000297.1:0-5529 GCA_039923515.1 Dokdonella sp. | reverse complement strand
CAAGGCCGCGATCAGCAGCACGGTATAAACCAGTCCGCAGGGCATCCAGCCCCAGATCGCACCGAAACCGAATGCCCGCGGCAGGTTGCTTACCGGCATCAGGCGACGTCCCAGGGGAGCGAGTTTCGGCCACAGGCGTTTGCCAAGGCCGGAACCTGGATCACGCAAGACGCCCAGCATGACCAGGGCCGCCACCAGCATTGCCGCCGCGCTGGCCACACGCAAAGCGATGCGCACGTTCTCGATATCGAGAACGGCAATCAAGCCGCCGCCAATGCCGCCAATTAGCAAGCCGGCCACGCTGTAGGAGGAAATGCGGCCCAGTTGATAGGCCAGCAGCAAGCTGCGTCGTGGTCGGCCATGGGCATCCTTGGCCGTGGCCACACCGAGCGCCATCGAGATGCCGCCGCACATGAGCATGCAATGGCCGCTGGCCAGAAAGCCCAGCAGCAAGGCCGCCGCCACGGTCATCGATCCGTTCATGGCTGATCGGTTTCGTGCGCGGCGATCGAATCTTCGCTGAGCGGAGTCAGCGAAGGAGTATCGAGGTCATCGAACTGGGAATGGTTGACCGCCCAGAAAAATGCCCAAATGCCGACGCCCAGCAGGATCAGACTGATCGGGATAAGCAGCAGGATGATGTTCACGCGAGGGCCTCGCGGGCCGCCGCCGTGGCTATCGTCAACGACGTATCCGGCGATGGCCCGGAGCGCCGACCGATGCGCAGCGAATTGAGGATGACCACGATGGAACTGGCTGACATGCCGATTGCGGCCAGCCAAGGCGGCACGAAGCCGAGTGCGGCGAGTGGCACGGCGGACAGATTGTAGGCCAGCGCCCAGTTCAGGTTCTGCTTGAGGCGAGCGAGCATCTCCCCCGCCACGGTGCGTGCTTCCAACAGACTTTCCAGGCGCGAGGATGACAGCAGGATGCCGCTGGCGGCGTGCGCCATCGCGCTGCCCTCGCCAATCGCGATGGCGACATCGGCCGCGGCCAGTACCGGGGCATCGTTGATGCCGTCGCCGACCATGGCGATGACGTGGCCCTGCTTGCGCAACCGGCTGAGTCGGGTCAGCTTGTCAGCGGGTGTTGCCGCCGCCATCGATTCGCGGATGGTGAGCAACCCGGCAATGCGTGTCACTCGTGAGGCGTTGTCGCCGCTGAGAATTTCGCATTCGATCCCGGCATCGGTGAGCGCGCGCATCAGCGCCGCCGCGCCGGGGCGCAACTGCTCACTGATCGGAAAGCGTGCGATTTCGCCTTTTTGGTCGGCGAGGATCAGGGCGTCGATGTCTTTTGCCTTGCCCTCTCCAAGCGGATGCAGGGAAAAGTCGGCACGACCGAGGCGATAGCGGACGCCATCGATTACGCCTTCCACCCCGGCGCCGGCGACATGGCGCAGCGATTCAGCGGATTTCAGCGGGGCCGCTGCGGCAACACGGCGCAAGGCCAGGCCAAGTGGATGCGTGTTGGATTGTTCGAGAGCGGCGGCGATGCCGAGTGCCTCGTCGAGACTGCCGCGAATCAACTTGATGGCGCCAATATCGAAACTTGGTTCGGTCAGGGTGCCGGTCTTGTCGAAGATGAAACGGTCGGCCTTGGCCAGCGCCTCAAGCGCATCGGCATCGACCACGAGTACGCCGCGCTGGGCAAGCACGGTGACCGCTCGGGTCAACGCCGAGGGCACCGCCAGAGCAAACGCGCACGGACAGCTGACCACAAGAACGGCCAGCGCCGCCGGCAAGGCGCGGCTGGGATCGAAGCACGCCCAGGCCAGGGCGGTGATCACCGTTGCGACGAGTACGCGCACGACGAAGCGCGCCGCACGCACATCAGCGAGGCACGCCAGTCGCGGTCGCTCGCTGGCGGCGCGGGTGACCAGACGCACGATGCCGGCGAGCACGGTATCGGCACCAATGCGGCGCACGATGATTTCGATCGGGCCATCGACGACCAGACTGCCGGCAATCAGCGCCTGTCCGGGTTCGCGCGCGATCGGCGTGGACTCGCCGCTGACCAGGGATTCATCGACGCGACAAATAGGGCCGAGCAGTTCGCCATCGGCGGGAATCGCAGCACCGCTGCCAACCCGCACGATGTCGCCGGGTTCGAGTTCATGCACGGCAATCGTGTTGTAGCCATCCGCCTCGCGGCGCTCGGCCAGCATTGGCTGCAGGCGCGACAAGGCATCCACGACATCGCCGGCGCGATGGCGTGCGCGCATGGCCAGATGACGCCCAAGCAGCAGGAACAAGACGAACATGCTGACCGAATCGAAATAAATCTCGTGACCCCCAATGAACACGTTGAGCATGCTGGCCAGATAAATCAGCGCGATCGCCAGCGCCACCGGCGTATCCATCGACAGCCGTCGCGCGCGCCATTCGCGCAAGGCCCCGCGGAAGAACGGCTGCGCCGAATAGAGCACGACCGGCGTGGCAACGAGGAAGCCGATCCAGCGGAAGAATTCGCGCACGGCGGGATCGATGCCATCAAAGACGCCGGCGTACAATGCCACGGCCATCATCATCGCCTGCATGGTGCCGAGGCCGGCGACGACGAGGCGCTTGAGCGCCGCACGTGATTCGCGCTGACGCTGCGAATCAATCATCTCGGCAGTCAGCGGATGTGGCACATAACCAAGTCGTGCCAGCGCCGCGAGCAGGGCCGAGAGCTTGATCCGGCCGGGATCAAACTCCAGGCTGACCCTGCGCGCCAGTGCATTCACGCCGACATCGTAGACGCCATCAATGCCGCGCAGGGCACGCTCGATCAGCCACGCGCACGCCGAACAACGCAGCCCATCGACGAGCACGATGACTTCGGCGCGGTCCGCTTTTGACGTGCGCACATGCAGACGACTCAGCGCTGGACGATCCCATGCCGAGTAATCGGCGACGGCTTCATTGCGCTGGGCCGGCTCGCTGCGCAGGCGGTAGTAGTCGCCAAGCCCGAGCGTCTCGATCCATTCGGCCGCCGCCTTGCAGCCCGGACAGCAGACTGCGTGTTGAAGCCCCTGCACGCGGGCCAGAATCGGAGCAGAAGCCGGATTCGGTTCGCCGCAATGAAAACAGACCTGCGCGTTCACGACGCCGGACCGTGATCCCTGCTTTCGTTGTTGGCGCCGGGGTCGGCCGGGTTTATCGGCGGAATGCGGCTCGGTCGCGGCACATCATTCGGCACGACGATGTGCGTATCAGACGTGTTGATCGCCTCGGCCAGCAAGGCAAACGAGCCGATCACCGTGGAACCGAGCAGGATCAGGATCAACCACACTTCGGGCACCCGGTACCACGGCATGAATGGGATGGTTGGATCGGGTTGGCTCATGGTTTTTCCGGTGCAAAAAAGTGGGTCTTGCCGCGGGCGACGATCTTGCCTTCGGCATCAATGACGAGCACGGCGATCGGCTGACGGCCGTTGCTGGCGCCCGCGTCGGCGCGCAAGGTCAGCGGCAGCGAGAATACTTCGTTCGGTGCCAGCGTCACCGCCGGTTTGCCGATCATGCGCAGTGGCAGGCTGGTTTCCGTGCGCAAGGAGAGCAGCATGTCGGCATCGGTCTTGTTGACCAGCTTGACGTTGTAGCTGTTCTCGATCGAGCCCTGGCCGATGGTGCGGAACAAGGCGTTGCGATCGTGCAGCACCTCGATAATGACCGCATCGCGCGCGCTCACCAGCCAGACGAACGCCGCGATGAAGCCAGTCAGGATCGTCGCATAGATCAAGGTCCGCGGACGCAGCAGCTGATGCGGCTTGCCGGCCAGCGCATTCTCCGTGGTGTAGCGGATCAGGCCACGCGGATAATGCATCTTGTCCATGACTTCATCGCAGGCATCGATGCACGCGGCGCAGGCGATGCATTCAATCTGCAGGCCATCGCGGATGTCGATGCCGGTTGGACACACCTGCACGCAGGCCAGGCAGTCGATGCAATCGCCAAGCACCCGCTCGTGCCCGGCCGGCAACGTGCTGTCCAGCGGATTATCGATGACCAGCGCCGCCGTTGAGGCGAGAAAACGCTCGGTGTCGCGCTTGCGATGGGCGCGCGGTTCGCCGCGCAACACGTCGTAGCTGATGACAAGGGTATCGCGATCGAACATCGCGCTCTGGAAGCGCGCATACGGACACATGTATTTGCATACCTGCTCGCGCAGATAGCCGGCATTGCCGTAAGTGGCCAGGCTGTAGAACAGGATCCAGAAACCCTCCCAGCCACCCACCGATCCCAGCATCAGGTTTGCCCCGAGTTCACGGATCGGCGTGAAGAAGCCGACAAAGGTGAAGCCCGTCCACAGCGAAAAGGTGATCCAGACAAACTGCTTGGCCGACTTGCGCCCGAGCTTCTCAAGGTTCCATGACGCCTTGTCCAGACGCATGCGCGCGTTGCGGTTGCCTTCGATCTTGCGCTCCATCCACAGGAACACCTCGGTCCATACCGTCTGCGGACAGGCATAACCGCACCACAGTCGCCCGGCCACGGCGGTGAAGAAGAACAGGCTCAGCGCAGCAATGATCAGGAGTAGGGTCAGCAGGTAGAAATCCTGCGGCCAGAACGTCATCCCAAACACATGGAAGCGCCGTGCCGGCAGATCAAACAACACCAGTTGCTGACCGCCGATGCTGATCCACGGAAACGCATAGAACATGCCGAGCAGCCAGAACACCGCAATCGTGCGCCAGCGCTGGAAGCGCCCGTCAATCTCGCGCGGATAGACCTTCGGCTCCTTCGCATAGAGGGAGTCGTTGCCGCCGACGACGGCGATGTCGATTTTTGTGCGCGGGGTCATGGGGTGCGGTGGTTTGCTTCGATGCTTGCCGGAGATGTCGCTGTTGGCGTGGGGTTATTCAAGGGTTTGTCTGTGTTGTGCGACTTATGGTCGCGGGATTCGTGGCGCCTTTCGGCGCTAGTTTTTGTGGGAGCGGCTTCAGCCGCTTGTCCCCTCTTGGGGGCGATGCTTGGTTTTTACGCTCCTTCGGAGCGCGGCATCCCTGCCGTTTTTCACTCGCCTCCGGCGAGCGAGTCACTTTCTCTTGCGTGGCCAAGAGAAAGTAACCAAAGAGAAGGCCACCCCGATGCAGCGGTCTCCGGGCATCCTGCCCTGCGACTTCGCGAAGCAGTTCCGGGGTTGGCTGACAGTCCATCCTTGGACTGGCAGCCAACTGGCTCGCATCCCTGCGAGCCACCCTTCGGGCAATTCCTCCACCACTTCGCCGCAGCATAGGGGCCCCGGTCACTGCGCATCGTGCGCAGCCAAGACGAAGCAGACTCCCGCACGCTGCAGCTTTGCTCTGGCATTTCCTTCTCCCGTGCAACGGGAGAAGGTGCCCGGAGGGCGGATGAGGGGCCTTTCGCTGTTGCTCTGGCGCGCAGGATGCGCGCTACCAGGGTCCCGTCACTCGCGGCGGGACTGTGGAGGGAATGTCCGAAGGATGGCCCACAGGAAGTGGGCCAGTTCGACGCCAGTCCACGGATGGACTGTCGGCGAACCCCGGAGCAGGCCCGCGTACCTGGAGCACAGGGACTGTGCG
>JBDTCQ010000296.1:0-12229 GCA_039923515.1 Dokdonella sp. | reverse complement strand
CCGAAGAACTTCTTCTCGACTTCCTGCATCTGGCCAACCGTGTAATCGAAACCTGCACCTTCCGGGCCCGCCACTGAAACAAACAACACGCCGCGATCCTCGGTCGGAGCGAGTTCAGCTGGCACCCAATGCAGAAGGACGCCGCTCAGGCCAAGGGCAACCAGGATCAGTACGACAAAGATCATCGGCTTGCCGTTGCTGCGCACGACCCCACGCCGGTAGGCCGCGGTCAGGCGATCGAGCCGGGCGTGTACAAACGCACTAAAGCCGCGCTTCTCGCGGTGCGGCCGGACCAACTTGGAAGCCATCATCGGGGTCAGGGTCAGCGCGACGAACGCTGACAAGGCCACGGCACTGGCCAGGGTCACGGATAGCTCACGGAACAGGCGTCCGGTGTTGCCTTCCATGAAACCGATCGGCAGGAATACTGCAACCAGCACGGCTGTCGTCGCAATCACGGCAAAGGCAACCTGGCGCGTTCCACGCTTGGCCGCGATCAGCGGCGGCTCGCCGAGATCGGCACGACGCTGGATGTTTTCCAGCACGACGATGGCATCGTCGACCACAAGGCCAATGCACAGCACGAGGGCGAGCAGGGTCAGCAGATTGATCGAATAGCCGAAGGCATACAGACCGATGAAGGCAGCGATCAGGCAGACCGGCACAGTCACCGCCGGGATCAGCGCCGAACGCAGGCTGCCGAGGAAAAGGAAGATGACCAGGACAACCAGCACACCGCCTTCAATCAGGGTGGCATAGACGCGCTCGACTGCCGATTCGATAAACAGGGTCGAATCGAAGGCGACGAAGATCTCGGTTCCCGGCGGCAAGGTCTTCTGCACGCGTTCGGCCTCGGCGCGCGCTGCACGCGCGACTTCCAGACTGTTGGCGGTGGAAGTCTTGACGATGCCAAGCCCGATATTCGGTTGACCATTGCTGCGCAAGTACGAACGTCGCTCGTCAGCCGCGCGCTCAACCTTGGCCACGTCACCGAGATGCACAACATAACCGTCGCTGCCCTTGGTCAGGGCGAGATTGGCGAAATCCTCGGCCTTGCGGTAATTGCGCTGCACACGCAGGGTGAAATCACGCGTCGCTGATTCAATCCGGCCGGCCGGCAGCTCGACGTTCTCGCGACGCAGGGCGGCCTCGACATCCGATACCGCCAGTCCGCGCGCCGCCAACGCCTCACGGTCAAGCCAGATACGCATCGCATAGCGCTGACCACCACCGACCATGACCCGGGCTACGCCTTCTATGGCAGATAGCCGATCCTTCACATAGCGATCGGCGAAGTCACTGAGCTCGAGCGAATCCATTTTGTCGGAGCGCATGTTGAGCCACATGATCGCATCCGAATCACTCTCGACCTTGGAAATCTCGGGCGGATCGGCTTCCTCGGGCATGCGATCCTGCACGCGGCTGACTGCATCGCGCACGTCATTGGTTGCCGCCTCGATATCGCGACTGAGCTTGAACTCCATCGACACATCGGCACTGCCATTGCGGCTGCTTGATTCAACCGTCTCGACACCTTCGATGCCGGCCAGGGCATCCTCGAGCACCTGCGTGATTCGCGTCTCGACCACGGCAGCCGACGCACCGGGATAGTTGACACTGACTGAAACAACGGGCGGATCAATCGCCGGCAGCTCGCGCAAAGTAAGGCGCGAAAATGACATCACCCCAAGCACCACCAGCAGCAGGCTGATGACGGCGGCGAATACCGGACGCCGGATCGAGATATCGGAAAGATTCATTGCGGCGCGGCCTGGCTCGGAGTGGCATCGGTTATGGTCGAGCCGTCACGCAACTTGACCATGCCGTCGACGACGATGCGCGTGCCGGCATCGATGCCGCGAGTGACCTCGACCTTGCCATCCTGGCGCGCACCGAGTTCCACCTCGACGCGCTCGACCTTCATGTCCGGCTTGACGCGATAGACGAAGGAGCCGGATCCAACCTGCTCGATGGCAATCTCGGGCAGCGCGAGCACTTCTCGGCCGGCCTGCAGCACGTTGACCGTCATCAGCATGCCGGCACGCATGGCATGATCGGCATTCGGCAACTCGGCGCGCGCAAGGATTGCGCGGGTGATCGGATCGACGCGCGAATCGAACGAGGTGATGCGGCCGACGAACTTGCGGCCGGGATAGGCGACGCTGGTCGCTGTCAATTCCAGGCCGGGCTGCAAACGCGCGAGATAACGCTCGGCAAGGGAGAAATCGAGCTTGATCGTGTCAATATCATCGAGAGTTGTAATCACCGTGCCCGGCGTAACCAAGGCACCGACGCTGACCTGGCGCAGGCCGAGTACACCCGAAAAGGGCGCCGTGACCACCCGGTCTGAAAGCTGTGCGCGCAGCAGGGCCACGCGTGCCTGACTCGAATCATGCGTGGCGCGTGCGGTGTCGGCGACCTGCTTGGATACCGTGCCCTGACGAACCAGATCGTCATTGCGTTTCATCAGGCGCTCGGCATCCTTGAAGGTCGCCTGCGCTTCGGCCAGTGCGGCTACCTGCTGACCCGAAGTCATCTCAATCATTACATCGCCTGCATCAACGCGCTGGCCGTCGCTGAAATTCACCTTGCGCACGGTCTCGGTGATCTTGGCAGTCAGGGTCACGGATTCACGCGCCTTGGTCGTGCCAACCGCTTCAATCGTATCGACCCAGCTCGACGGCTCGATCACCGTCGTGGTCACCGGGATCGCTGGAATCGCCGCAGGTTTCCCGGTCGGCTCCTGGGACGAGCAGGCGGCAAGCCCGATCAGGCTGAGGGCGAGGAAACTGATGGCGGGAAATTTTGGCATGGCGTTGGCGGGTCATCGGGTCAAGCGGTGGATCACGGCTCTGAAGCCACGATTGGATCTGGAAGGGGGCTTGCGTGCAGGTAGACCCACGCAGCCAGGCGAATGCGCAACCGTCGCATCAGTGCTCGGCGACTGGCGCCGGTGCCAGCGCAACTGGCCCTTTGCGGCGTGGAATTCGGAACAGAAGCAGGAAGGGTAACGCAACAAGGGTCATCCACATCATCAGCCAGAAGTCATTGATGTAGGCAATTGCTGCAGCCTGGCGGGTCACTTCACCATTCAACATGGCCAAACCTTGCACCGAATTGATGTCGAGCACACCCGATGGCAGGTTCAGCGAATACGGCGTGATGCGCGAAGCGATCTCGGCATGGTTGATCTGCGTATTGCGCGCGACCAGGCTGAACATGATCGAGATGCCAACGCTCGATCCAATATTGCGCGAGAGACTGAAGATACCAGCCGCCTCCGTGCGTGCCCGGCCCGGCAGGGTCGCGTAAGCAAGGGTGGAAACCGGCACAAAGACCAGGCCGAGGCCGAGACCCTGGATGATGCCGACATTGATGATCGGCCACATCGGTACATCGGGGCCGAATTGCGCGCTCATACCCAGCGAAAGTGCAATCAGCAAGATACCGATCGCCATTGGCTTGCGCGGATCGATGCCACGCTGCAGCAAGCGCCCGATGATGGTCATCGAAATCAAGGTGCCGACGCCACGCGGGGCAAGCAGCATGCCGGTTGTCACCACCGGGTAATTCATCAGGTTCTGAAGATACGGCGGCATCAGCGCCATGGTCGCGAACAACAGCACGCCGATGACGAAGATGAACAGCGTGGCGACGCCGAAGTTGCGATCCTTCAGCAAGGACAGATCGACGAAGCTGCGCGTGCTGCTGCGCCAGTGCACCCAGTACAAATAGAACCCGAGGAAGGCGAGAGCCAGGTCGATCTGGATCTCGGCCGCCGAGAACCAGTCCTTCTCGTTGCCGCGATCGAGCATGAGCTGCAATGCAGCGATGCCGATTGCGAGAAACGCAAAGCCACGCCAGTCAAACCGGGTCGAATGGGTTTCATCCTTCGGCACGCTCGCCATCACGCCGAGCAGTGCGACGATGCCGACCGGTACATTGATCAGGAACACCCAGTGCCAACTGTAGTTGTCGGTCAGCCAGCCGCCCAGAGGTGGCCCGACGATCGGCCCAACCATGATGCCCATGCCCCACATGGCCATCGCTGCACCGTGCTTCTCGGGCGGAAATGCATCGAGCAGGGAGGATTGTGAAATTGGCACCAGCGCTGCACCAAACAAGCCCTGCAGCACGCGGAACCCAACCATCGTGGTGATGTCGGTGGCCATGGCGCAAAGCACCGAGGCAAAGGTGAATCCGCTGATGGCGACGATCAACAGGTGGCGGCGCCCGAACCGCGCAGCGAGCCAGCCAGTCGCCGGTGTCGCGATGGCCGCGGCGACGATATACGAGGTGAGAATCCACGCGGCCTGATCCTGGGTCGCCGACAGCGAGCCTTGCATATCCGGCAAGGCGACATTGGCGATTGTCGAATCGATCACCTGCATCAGCGTCGCCAGCATGATCGAGATGACCAGCAGGGGCAGATTGGGAACCTCGGTGTGTGAGGCGGTGGCAGTCATAGGGCTTTAAATCAGGGATTCGGGATGACCAGCCATTCGGCTGTTGGAAGCCGGGATTTGGGATTCGGAACAGCGAAGCGAGCAGCGGCTTATGACGTATCGAATCCCGAATCCCGGACGCTCAGCGACTCAACACAACCTGAGATTCCGGTGCTCCGTTCCGCGTCCAGCGGCCGAGCAGCGAGTTCTCCTTGCCGGTATCAATCTCGACATCGGCACTCATCCCGGCGCGCAGGATCATGCCGTCGCGGTCGGCTGCCTCGATCGAAAATCGCACCGGAATGCGCTGCACGATCTTGACCCAGTTGCCGGTGGCGTTCTGCGCCGGCAGGATCGAAAACTGAGAGCCCGATGCCGGACTGATCGAGGTCACCGTGGCCTTCCATTTCTGGCCTGGATAGGTATCAACTTCAATCTCGGCCGATTGACCGACGCGAACGTGGGTCAAGTCGGTCTCCTTGAAGTTGCCTTCCACCCACAGGGTATTCGAGACCAGCGGCATCGCCGCCTGGCCGACATTGAGATAGTCACCCACCTGCAGGTGCATCTTGCCGATCGTGCCATCCACGGGCGCGCGCACTTCGGCATGGGAAAGATCCAGCTTGGCCTTGGCCATTTGCGCGATCACCACCTTGTATCCTGACAGCTCGGCCAGCGGCGTATCGACCGCGCCACCGAGCATCGTCTTGGACTTGGCCAGGTTGGCCGCATCGCTGTCACGCGTACCGCGTGCCGTGGTCACATCATTGGTCGCATCATCGAGCGCCTTTTGCGCGACGATACCCTTCGCGCGCAGTTCGCGAATGCGCTTGAGCTGCGCCTCATGGTTGCGCAAGGTTGCATCGGACGAACGCAGATCGGCACTGGCCGAGCGATAGGTGTCGCGCGATGCGTTGAGGTAATCACTGGCCGCCTCGATCTGCGCTTCCATCTGCTGCACCGCGAGCTGAAGCGGTTCGGGATCGATGCGGAACAGCAGATCGCCCTTGTGCACAGGCTGGTTTTCACGCACGGCGACTTCAACCACACGCCCGCCGATCTGCGGCGCGATCGTCACCTGATCGGCCTGCACATAGGCATTGTCGGTCGAGGTATAGCGGCCCGAAGTGATGTAGAACCAGCCAGCGATGACGGCGACGACAAGCGGGCCGGCAATCCAGAGGATCCGATTGCCCCGCTTGCGCACCGGCTCAACGGGCTCAGCCGCGACGACTGCTTCAATGTTTTCTTTGCTGGTCATGGCACGCCTGCTGTCAGGATTCGGTGGATTTGTTGCTGGATTCGATCGCGGCCAGATTGGCGCGAATTTTTGTCAGAACACGCTCGAAGGCTTCGAAGTCAGCCTGGGTGACACCAGCCAGTGACTCGTGGCGCAATTCGCTGGCCAGCACTTCCATGTCGTCGGTGACGTCGTGCGCCTTGGCCGTCAGATGCAGGCACCAGCGGCGCCGGTCATTCGGATCGGCACGTCGCTCGACAAAGCCCGCAGCTGCCAGTCGATCGATCACCCGGCCAACCGCAATCGGCTCCATTTCAAGGAATTCGGCCAGTTCGGTCTGGCTGAGCCCCTCGCGACGGCGGATCGACTTGAGCGCACGCCATTGCGCGCGGGTCAGGTCAAAACGGATCGCACGGCGATCAAAATGCTTGCGGAACAGGCAAGTGACGTCGTGCAGCGTGTAGGCAAAGGAGTTGTCAGGAGTCTTCATAGCAGCCGAGGATATTATGTCCTAAGCAGGTATATTTCAAGACCTTGCAGTTCACTTGATCGCCGCCGCACTCAGAATTACCGTTAAATCAACAACTTCAATCGGGATTAAACTTGGAGATTGGTTCAACTTGAGGACACTTTGCTGCAATGATCCGCATCCTGGATACCGACATCACCGACCTGCGCCTCGACGCCATCGTCAACGCCGCCAACGAAACCCTGCTCGGCGGCGGCGGGGTTGATGGTGCGATTCACCGCGCAGCAGGCCCAGGCCTGCTGAACGCTTGCCGCGCCCTGCCCCAGGTGCGTCCGGGTGTGCGCTGCCCAACGGGTGAAGCACGCTTGACCGAGGGGTTCGCCCTGCCCGCGCGATTCATCATCCACACCGTGGGGCCAGTCTGGGAAGGCGGTGATGACGGCGAGCCCGCCTTGCTCGCGGCTTGCTATCGAAACGTGCTTGCCATTGCCGAGGAGCAATCACTGGAATCAATTGCCTTTCCGGCCATCAGTTGCGGGGTTTTTGGCTACCCGCCCGAGCAGGCGGCATTGGTCGCACTCGGCGAAATCGGCAAACCACCACAGGCCAGACTCAAGGTCATTCTCTGCTGCCGCGGGGAGCGCATCCTGCAGAGCTATCGCGATGCTGCCGCCAGGCTCGGCATTGAATTCGAGTCGTAGGCAGCACTTCCCCCCCCAGGCTCGGCAGACTCTGGTTCTTTGTGGGAGCGATTTCAATCGCGATACTTTGCCACCTTCTCGCCGACCACGAGCATCGCGACTGAAGTCCCTCCCACGAAAATAGAAGCTCGCCTGCCACCTTCGGCATCATTACGCAATTCGTGGGAGCGGCTTCAGCCGCGATGCCTTTCGATAATCTGGAGCAGTAGCATCGGGACTGAAGTCCCTCCCACGAAAATAGAAGCTCACCTGCCACCTTCGGCATCATTGCGCAATTCGTGGGAGTGGCTTCAGCCGCGATGCCTTTCGATAATCTGGAGCAGAAGCATTGAGCCTGAAGGCTTTTCCACAAAGATGCTTGGCTCAAGATGCCGGAGCGATGAAGCCCGGCGGCGCCTGTGAACCTTCGCCAAAGAAATACTTTTCCATTTCCGCGCTGAGGAAGGTGCGCGTTGAGGCATCCAGCGGATTCAACCGGTTCTCGTTGATCAGCATGGTCTGATGCGCCATCCACTCGGCCCAGGCCTTTTTCGACACGTTCGCGTAGATACGCTTGCCGAGCTCGCCGGGCCAGGGCGCGAAGGCAAGGCCTTCGGATTCAAAGCCGAGCTTTACGCAGTGGACAGTTCGCATGGTTTTGATTCCTCTTCAAGTTTAGCCAACAGTTTACGCACTGGCGCGGGCAGGCCAAGCTCATGGAGATCTTCCGGAGTGAACCAGCCGTGGTCGGGATCATCAGCCACATGGGCAACAGCGCAAACGACATCAAACAAGACAGGCGTGATGCGCAACTGGAAATGGCTGAAGGTGTGGGTCAGTTCCGGCAGCACGCGAATCGATGTTGATTCCATGTCCTTGAGAGTCACCATGCCGAGCCTGGCCTGCTCGACATCGGCTCCTTCCGGGAGACTCCACAGGCGCGCCCAGACGCCACGCGGTGGTCGACGCTCAAGCAGTACGCGACCCTCAGCGTCGCGAGCAATCAGCATCGTCGTGGTCCGGAGCGGATTCTTCTTCGCCGGTTTCGATTGCGGCAAAGTTGCAGTCAAACCATCCCGCAAGGCGACGCATTCGCGGCGCAACGGACACTCATCGCAGCGTGGCTTGCTGCGTGTACATATCGTCGCGCCGAGATCCATGATCGCCTGGGTGTAGTCAGCAACGCGTGTCGTGGGTGTGTGCGCTTCGGCCAGTTGCCACAATTTCTTTTGCACCGCGCTGGTTCCAGGCCAGCCGCGCACGCCGTGGAAACGGGCAAGCACGCGACGCACATTGCCATCAAGGATGGCATGGGATTGTCCGTGCGCCTGGGCGAGGATGGCGGCGGCGGTAGAGCGGCCAATGCCCGGCAAGGCAGCAAGCAACTCGATCGATTCGGGCAGCTCACCGCCATGTTGCTCGATACACAGCCGGGCTGAGCGATGAAGGTTGCGCGCCCGGCTGTAGTAGCCGAGCCCTGACCACAGCGCGAGCACGCGATCCTCAGTTGCGGCGGCAAGTTCGCCCAAGCCAGGCAATGCCTTTACGAAGCGCTCGAAATACGGAATCACCGTGCGCACCTGGGTCTGCTGCAACATGATTTCACTGAGCCAGACTCGATAAGGCGTGCGTGGATGCTGCCAAGGCAGGTTGCGCCGCCCATGCCGGTCATACCAGCCGAGCAGATTTTTCGCGAACGCGTCCATCGTGTGCTTTGTGGCCGTGCTCAGGCGCTGTTGCCCATTCCCGAAAGCGAGGCCGGCAGCAAGCCATCAACGAACGCCCGCGCATCAAACACACGCAGATCCTCGACTCCTTCACCCAAGCCGACATAGCGGATCGGCAAGCCAAATTCACGAGCGAGGGCAAAGACGACACCGCCCTTGGCTGTGCCATCAAGCTTGGTCACGACCAGACCACTGACGCCGATCGCAGCACGGAAGTGCTTGACCTGGTTGATCGCATTCTGGCCGGTGGTGCCGTCGATGACCATGAGCACTTCGTGCGGAGCGGCGGGGTCAATCTTCGCCAGCACCCGGCGCACCTTGGAAAGCTCATCCATGAGTCCCGCCTGTGTATGCAGGCGCCCCGCCGTGTCGGCAATCAGCACGTCCGCTCCACGCGACCTCGCTGCCTGCAGGGCGTCGAAAATCACGCTGGCTGAATCGGCACCGGAGGCTTGCGCGATCACCGGCACGCCGTTGCGCTGGCCCCAGGTTTGCAACTGCTCGACGGCGGCGGCTCGGAAAGTGTCACCGGCGGCAAGCATGAGGGCGCGCTTCTCGAGCAGCAGGCGGTGGGCAAGCTTGCCGATCGTGGTGGTCTTGCCGACGCCGTTTACGCCAACCATCAGGATCACGAACGGTTTGTTCCCGGCGATATCGAGCGGCAATTCGACGGGCTTGAGCAACTCAATCAGGCGCTTGCGCAGCGCATCGAGCAAGTTGCCGGCATCCGCAAACTCGCGCCTGGCCACGCGCTTGCGCAGGTCGTCGACAATTTCAGTCGAAGCGCCGACGCCAACATCTGCGGTGATCAGGCAGGTTTCGAGTTCATCAAGCAAATCGTCATCAAGTATCGGGTTGCGTGCAAACAGGCCGCCAAGTCCCTTGGCAAATCCACTTCCGGCGAGGCGCTCACGCCAACTCTTCTTGGCCGGACGTTCGGCTTCCATGGGCTGCGATGCTTCCAGGAGGCGTGGATCGACGGCACGTTCCTCGGTGACGGTCAGATCGATCCGCCGCTCGTCGTCGGCCATTTCAGGGTGCGCCTTGAGCGATTTGATGAGGGTGACTGGCTCTGTGCGCGCAAGCAGCGCGGCCACCGGGACTTCCTCGGTTACCGAATGGGGAGTTGCGCGTGCCTTAGCCAGCAATACCTCGTTGGCTTTAGCGAGCGGAGGATTCTCGACAGGAGGCTTCTTTTTCCAGAACTTGAGCATTGCGGGGTGCACCACGAAAGGATGCACGGCATGCTATCACTCCCCCCGCATTCTCCTGAACGGATCAGACCGTGAAGCATTCAGCTCAACGTAATGTCGGCAAACTGCGCATCGTCGGCGGAACGTTGCGCGGTAGTCGCATCGATGTGATCGATCGCGACGGCTTGCGGCCGACCAGCGACCGCGTGCGCGAGACGCTGTTCAACTGGCTGGCACCAATCATCGAAGGAGCACGTTGCCTCGATCTGTTCGCAGGTACCGGCGCACTCGGCATCGAGGCGATTTCGCGCGGCGCTGCCGAATGCACCTTCATCGAGCGTGACCGCGACCTGGCACGACAGCTGGAGACGACCCTGTCGCGACTGAAACTCGCCAATGCACGCGTGGTCAATGCCGACGCGATGAACTGGCTGAACGGATCGGCACAAGCTTTTGATCTGGTTTTTCTCGACCCGCCATTTGCCCATGATCTATGGGCCGCTGCCGCTGCCCGTCTTGAAAGCAGCGGCTGGCTCGCAACCGAGGCCTCAATCCATATCGAGTCATCGACCGGCTGCGTGTTTGCCCTGCCGCTGAATTGGCGACTGCACCGCGAAGCGCAGGCCGGGGCTGTGCATTTCGCGCTCTATCGTCGTACTCCGGCGATTCCGCTAAGCTAGAGCGGATTCCAGCACCAATCCAGGTGATTGATGTCCGTCCCTCATTCGCGTTCGCGTGTCGCTGTCTATCCCGGCACCTTCGACCCGATCACCAATGGCCATATCGACCTGGTGTTGCGGGCGGCGCCGCTGTTCGATCGGCTGGTGGTGGCGATCGCCGACAGCCAGAGCAAGGGGCCGTGCTTCTCGCTGGATGCCCGGCTCGAAATGGCGAACAAGGCTTTGGCCGGGATCGAGAACGTCGAGATTCGGGGCTTTTCCACCCTGCTCGCCACCTTCGTCAACGAGATCGAGGCCGGCGTGATCCTGCGCGGACTGCGCGCCGTGTCGGATTTCGAATATGAATTCCAGCTTGCCAGCATGAACCGGCACCTGATACCCGAAGCCGAGACGATGTTCCTGACTCCCGCCGAGCAATACAGCTTCATTTCCTCGTCACTGGTGCGCGAGATTGCGCGGCTCGGTGGCGACGTTTCAGGATTCGTCCATCCGGTCGTACAGCAGGCTTTCGCCCAACGCTGGTCGGATTGATCCATTTCCCTCAAGGAGTCGCACTGATGTTGAAGAAATCCATTTCCCTCGTATTCGCCGCGTGTGCGATGACCCTGGCCTTGTCTGCTTGCGACAAGAAGGAAGAGGCCGCCGCACCAATCGAGCAAGCACCCGAAGTCGTCGCCCTGCCGGCAAAAACCGCCGCACCGGCAGAATGGAAAAAATACCTCGCTGCCGTGGTCATGCAGAACATGAAGGGCGTCAAGAGCAATCGTCCCTACATGTATTTTGTTCCGGGTGGCGACGACGGCAAGGCCGTGATCGACCGCAGCAACCAGCTTGACAACGTCAGCGTCGCGGTTTCCCGCGGCGTCCTGCCGGGCAACATGCTTGCGTTCGGCGGTCCCGATTCGGCAACCACGGCCGATCTCATCATCGACTCGTTCCGAGAGGCCGGTGCCGGCACATTCAAGGATGTGACCGTGTTGTTTGTCGGCGGCCAAGCCGATTCGGATCGGGTCAAGGAAGCCCTGACCAGCTCGGGCGCAACCTATCGTTTCGCTGAAATGAAGTAAGGCAAATCGGCGCGCCGCCCACGCAGCGCGCCGAAGCCGTGCAATGGCACTCAAAATCACCGACCAATGCATCAACTGTGATGTCTGCGAACCGGTCTGTCCAAATACCGCAATAGCGCCGGGGCGCGATATCTACGAGATCGCGCCATCGAGCTGTACCGAGTGCGTGGGTCATTTCGATGTGCCGCAGTGCGTTGAGGTCTGCCCTGTCGAATGCATCATCCTCGACCCTGAATTCCCCGAATCGTCCGAGCAACTGCTGGCGAAGTACGCCGCATTGACCCGCGAGGAAACCACATGAACCGTCCTGCGCTGTTGATTGTTGCTGTCCTCCTGACGACGCCGTGCCCGGCCGCGCAAGCGGTGCCGAAAACTGATGCCGGCGCAGTGGCGCAAGCCGCACGACCGGGCAAGGCGGCCATTGCCAGTTCGCATCAGCTTGCCACCGATGCCGGTCTCGAAGTGCTGGCCAAGGGCGGCAATGCGTTTGACGCGGCAATCGCGGTCGGCGCAGCCCTCGCCGTGATCGAACCGCAAAGCTCAGGAATAGGCGGCGGCGGATTCTTTCTGCTGCATCGCGCCGACAACGGCAAGGATGTGTTCCTTGATGCGCGCGAGCGCGCACCGGCGGAAAGCCGCAGCGAACTCTGGGCCGATGCCAATGGCAAGCTCGACAAGGACAAATCGGTCAATGGCCCGCTGTCAGCAGGTATTCCCGGCGAACCGGC
>JBDTCQ010000295.1:0-14044 GCA_039923515.1 Dokdonella sp. | reverse complement strand
GGTTGGTGCAATTACCAAGGCCACGATGCGGGATTTTGACAACACCTGCCTTGCTGCACCCATTCTTCTTGGGCCGCAGCAGATCAAACAGCTTCGCGAGAAGAATCACGTCAGCCAGCCCGTATTCGCGCGCTACCTCAACACCAGCGAAAGCACGGTGGAAAAATGGGAGACCGGCGCCAAGAAGCCAAGTGGCATGGCGCTCAAGTTGCTTGGAATCGTACAGAAGCACGGACTCGAATTCCTCACTTGAGGCCATGCTCGCTGGCCGTGACCACACTAGGCCTGACTCAAAGCGGACGCTCGCATTCTCAAGGTTCATCATGGTATTCGGGCACGAAGCGGCACGGACCTGCACTTGGTTTAGCGCGTGCCTCAAAAGTCATTCTTGCGCCATCCAGGACTTTAAGATCGCTGAGTCGACATCAACCGTCAGGAATATCATGGATTCCGGAGCGCTGTGGTCGACTTCACCCTGTCGGCTCGGTACTGAGTGACGTTCAACAACACTGTAAAAATCAGCAATCAATGGCAATCAACAATCAATGGCTCTGACCCCAATGATTCGAAGCGAAAGTAGATGGGGAACCTCAGGATCAAGCCGTGCCGTTTACGAGGTCAATGTGGACGAAATCGTGGGCGGCTTTATTGAATGGCCGCTACCCATTCGACATTGCCAAAAAATCCAAAGGATTTCGGTGAGACTGATCCAAGAAGCGGAGGTTGTTCGCCACGAGAGGCTGGCGGTGCGGGCGGTGGTGGGGCCGCGCCCTTGGCGTCCACCGTGGTGGGACAGATTCAGATCTCTCGACCCAGCAGGGCGTATAAGAAGCCCTGCGTTGGTCGGATGCGCGCCTCACCGGGTTGGCTTGACTCAAAATCGAAGTAGTCACTTGAACCCAATCTCATGCCCATTACCTCTCCCGCTTTGAGCGACTCTTCGCACCTGCCACAGGCTGGGCTCCCATCGGCCCTTCCGGACGTGTTGCTGCAAGCACACGGGCTGAGCTTCCGTGTTGAAAAGCGCACGCTCTGGCAGGGCTTCGAATTGACTCTGCGCGCGGGTGAGCGCGTCGGCGTAAGCGGACCATCCGGCTCCGGCAAGACTCTATTCTTGCGCACATTGGCTGGCCTGGAACCGCTGCAATCCGGTGAGCTCGTATTCGATGGTCGTGCGTTACCTCTCTGGTCAATGCCGGACTATCGCGCACGTGTCGTCTATGTGCCCCAGCGCCCGACTTGGCGTGAAGGCACAGTGGAAGCCTCGTTGCGAGCACCGTTCGCTTTCCTCGTGCGGCGCGGGCACGAGTTCCCTGACGGGCAGATGCGGGAGTTGTTGCGTGCGACGGGACGCGACGAGGACTTTCTGCATCAGCGCACGGAACGACTGTCCGGAGGCGAAGCACAAATCGTCGCCGTGGTGCGTACCTTGCTGGTGGCGCCCAGTGTGTTGCTGCTCGATGAACCCACCGCGTCACTCGACGGCGCGGCCACCCACACCATCGAGGAGTTGATCATGCGCTGGGTTGGTGCATCAACTGATCGTGCATACATCTGGACCAGTCATGACCGCACGCAACTGGAACGGATTTCCGATCGCCTGCTTACGCTCGAGTCCGCGTTGTGAACGCCCACTACTTGAGTCTCGGCAACGCACAGTTGGTGATGGCGTCCGCACTGGTACTGGTCAACGTGGGGATCTCGATCTGGCTGCGGCTGGGATTGGCGAAATCCTTGCTGGTGGCCAGCGCACGCATGGTGGTTCAGCTGATCCTGGTCGGCTTCATCCTGCAATCGGTGTTCGAGCTGAAGACGCCTTTGCCGGTGATCGGCATTGGGCTGGTCATGGCGACCTTGGCGGGCATCGCAGCAGTGCGCCGCACCGGCCGGCGCTTTGCCGGGGTTTATCGGGACAGCATCATCACCATCCTCGGCGCGGCGTTTGTGGTTACCGGCGCCGGCGTACTCGGCATCATCGATGTCTCACCCTGGTATGCGCCGCAATACACCATCCCGCTGCTCGGCATGGTGCTGGGAAACGTTCTCAGTGGCGTATCGCTGGCGCTGGATCGTTTCATGGAAGGCATCGCACGCGAGCGGGACATCATCGAAAACGACCTCGCGCTTGGCGCCACCCGCTGGGAAGCCGCACACCCCTTGATCCGCACCAGCCTGCGTACCGGCATGATTCCGACCATCAACGGCATGATGGTGATGGGCGTGGTCAGCCTGCCCGGCATGATGACGGGCCAGCTGTTGGCCGGCGCAGCGCCCACCGATGCGGTGCGCTACCAGATCGTGATCATGTTCATGATCGCAGCCGCCACCGCACTGGGTACCCTCGGTGTGATTCTGCTGGCTTTCCGCCGCCTGTTCAACGATCGACACCAATTGTGTGCGGGACTTCTGCACAGCAGCGAGCGAGGCGCGACGAAATGGTAGGGCATCGTCGAATGATCAGCGTGGCGTGAGGAAAGCGCGGGAGTTTCGTCGATGCCTCTGAGTTTTTATGCGCAAGCGCAGACGCCGCTTCTTCCAAACCGCTCAGTCGTGACAGCAAAATAATCTTTGTCATGCTGGAAGTGCGCCATGGACAAGAGTGCGCTCGCGAGACTTGTGGGCGGCGATAGGTTCGCTGGCTATGTTCGTCAACGCACAGACATTCCTGAACGGCCGGGCCATCCTGACTGTGCGACAAGAAATTCACGAACAAGCGTTCGCAGACCATAAAAATGTGAGGGCCAACATGTTCGCAGAGTGGATCCACAGTTCGAATGGGCTTCCTCGCGAGGGACAGCAGATCGAATTTCTGCTGGAATGCCGCAGCGTCGCCATGGAAGGTTCCTATACCCACCACGCGTTTCGCTCGCACTGGGCCGAATATGCCGTTGACCGCGTTCATAGCTGGCGCAATCTGAGAGAGGGGTCCGATTTAGCAACTTCGGCTCGGAATGAGGCGTCAAGCGTCCTCTCCAGTGCGCAGCGTCTCGACTCAATCCATCTTCCGCTGAATTTGGGGGGATTAGCCCATGCTACGTAGTTCGAGCAGCTTCATCCTCAGGCTGAGCAAGCATCAATCCTTGCACTTGTGCGCGCGCTCGGACAACTCAGTGCTTAGAGCGATAACCCATGATCGCTGCATCCAGCCCCGCTAATGACGCCGAAGCTCTCGTGAACATCCAGCAGGCAGCACACAGCAATCAAATGCTGTCGTAGGGCTTAGTGATCATATCTGCACGATGCGAGTCACCAAGCGTGACCGGTATCGAGATGCAATTGCCCGGCAGGAAACACGGGGCATACATGTTCCCTATTTTAGGGGGGCGGAAATCCCACCCCCAATCGTGGTGAGGCGAATGTCGCCTCACGAGAAGCCGTTTTCCGTTTCGCACTTGAATCCGATTCTGATCCGGGTGCTCACTTCCAATCGTCCACTATCAAGGAACGCACATGAACTCGCAAACCATTAAAGAACAAATCGAACACAGCATTGGCCAAATCGAGAAGGGCATCGCGGCAATATCGACAATCGTTTCGGACGATGTGACCGCGCTAGGAGATCAGGGCAATATTGTGCAGGCGCAGCTGCAGAAACTCGGGCACCGGCTTTCGAAAAGTTCACGGATTGCTCGAAATGAGATCGCGAACGAAATTCATCGTCATCCATATGCAATTTTAGGGACGGTCCTCGCTGTCGGGGCGCTTGCGGCCGCATTGCTTTGGAGGAACGACTCGCGACATTAATCACGCTACGCCGTGCATGTGACTGCGACGATCAAGGCTTGAGTCCTTGACGTCGCGGCGCAGTAGATCTGTTAGGGTTTCCCAAAATTCCGATGTTGTGGTGCAAGGTCCGGCGCCGCTCTCGTCGCGCGAACACTGACCAAATAGTCCGTCGACTAAACAGTCCGCCCCGCCTCATCGTCGGTTGGCAGTCGGCCGTTCGGCGTTAACCCGTCTACTGCACCAGGAACTTCACGGGTGAGCCTGGCGAGCAATTCTTCGCGCGAGAGTCCGGTTTGTTGCGCCAGCGTGCTCAGAACTTCCGGGCCGATCGCTTGCTCGAGATGGTCGGATCCAATCGGTTGATTGGGGCCTGTCTTGACCCAGGAATCTGCCGCCTCGGAGTGTCCGCTGTTCTTGAAACGATCAACCAGGTCGCGAAGTCCGCCGCCAAATACGCTGGCCACGGTCGCACCGCCGAGAAGCCCACCCATCTTGCCGGGCGATCCTGCATCAACGTCTTGCTGATCGGCCGAGCCGGGCGTAGCCCCCGTAGCCTGGTTTGACCCACCGAGCATTTCCTTGATCTTGTCGCGGTTCTTGTACCCAGCAACGGCGAGAAGTCCCAACAGTGCAACCATTGACGGCATTTTATTGCTCATGTCATTTCCTGTTCATTTGAAGCACAAGGTGCTGGATCCTACCGAATCGGGTGTATCTGCACGCTGAATTCAGGTATCGGAAAAAACCATGTATGGTCGCCACACGGCTCGGCGTAACCGAGTAAACACGGGAGCGGACATGGGTATCATCTGGACCATCATTATCGGGTTTATCGCAGGCGTGATTGCCAAGTTCCTCATGCCCGGCAAGAACGAGCCCTCTGGTTTTATCTTGACCACGATCCTCGGCATCGTCGGCGCATTCGTGGCGAGCTATCTGGGCCAAGCGATGGGTTGGTATTCGCCAGGCGAGGGTGCTGGACTCATCGGTGCTGTCGTGGGTGCCATCGTGTTGCTTTTCGTGTGGAGTCTCATCGCCAAGAAACGGGTGTAGGCTGACGTTTCGCAGCGTCGATCGGCAGTGAGGCCTCCGCTGCCGCCGAACGTAAAAAGGCAGCGATTCCAGGAAGTATCAACGCATGCAGCGCCCCCTGACGATCGCTGTCGTCGCTGCATGCTCTGATATCTGAGCCCTCACCACCCGCAAGCCGACATCGTGTCGCTGATCCTCGTAGTCAGCCACTTTGCCGTGGGCAAGTTGAAGATCGTGCAACTCGAACTCCAGAGCGCACGCTGTCGTGGCCGCTTCCGGGCATCAGCTTTCAGTCGAGCCCCCTGTTTTGGCTGTTGCGCTCCGCACGGGAAGGCCCGTTGTTGGCCGGATCTGCCTGTGGGAGGTGGTGTTCAACCTGCCGGCGAAGTGATCACTGTGCCTTGCTCTTTCGATCGCATTCACGCGGGTTGAGTGCGACCTGATCGTGATCGTTGCAACGCTGGGAGAATAATCGGCGGGCAACAGAAGCTAAGGCTGCGCGGTCGGACCACGTTCTGGAGAAATTGGTCGCGGACCCGATTACGTCACCGCGATCATTCCTCGCCTTTGCGTATCGCGGATTCACCGCCCTCGGGATTATTCCGCTTGCAATCAGTGCATGCCCGAGTAAGATAGTGAGCGCTCACTATCTTCTGGTCATGATCATGAATCGTCCCCGCAACCTGCCCGCTGACGAGCGTCGCGCGCATACGGTGGAGGCCGTAGTCGAGCTGGCCGGCACCCAGAATCCGAGTGAAATCACCACGATGGCGATCGCCAGGCACATGGGTCTGACCGAGGGTGCGCTGTTCCGCCATTTCCCGACCAAGCAGGCAATCTGGCAGTCGGTGATGGAGTGGGTGGCAGAAAGCCTGCTCGATCGGGTCGACCGGGCCGCGGGCGATCTTGATTCGGCACACGACAAGTTGCGCGCGATGTTTCTTGGCCATATCGATTTCGTTGCCGAGCATCCGGGTGTGCCGCGCATGTTGTTTGGCGAGTTGCAAAAGGCCGAGTCGACGATGCCCAAGCGCGTCGTGCAATCGCTGCTGCAGCGCTATGCACAACGCCTGCAGCAGACCATCGACGCCGGCAAGACGGCTGGCGAATTCCGCGCGGATGTGGATACCGGCGCGGCGGCGACCTTGTTCATTGGCACGATCCAGGGCCTGGTCATGCAGTCGCTGCTGGTCGGCGACATGACCCGAATCCGCGAGGACGCACCCAAAGTTTTTGCCATCTACAGCCACGGTATCGGAGCACGGCCATGAAGCGACTGCGCGTGAGTCGGCGCACATTGACCTTGCTGGCAGCGCTGCTGCCCCTGCTTGCGCTGTTCGTCTATGTGGTCCTGCGATCCGGGCCGCTGGCGCCGATCGCGGTGGTCGCCGGTACGGTCGAGACCCGCTCGATCAGCCCTGCCTTGTTCGGCATCGGCAATGTCGAGGCGCGCTACGTCTATCGGATTGGGCCGACCATGGCCGGTCGGGTCAAGCGGCTGGATGTGGAAGTCGGCGATCACGTACACGCCGGCCAATTGCTCGGCGAGATGGAACCGGTTGATCTGGATGATCGCGTGCGCGTACAGGAGGCCGTGATCCGGCGCGCCGACGCCGCGTTGCGCGAAGCCGTTGCGCGCCAGACCTATGCCCGCGCGCAAGCCACGCGCTACCGGAGTTTGCTGGTGACCCACGCGGTCAGCCAGGAAGCCGCCGCCGCGCGTGATCAGGAGCACCAGATTGCTGATGCGGGAGTCGCTGCTGCGCGCCAGGAATTGGCAAGATCCCGCGCCGACAATGAAGCTGTGCTGGCCCAACGCGATAACTTGCGTCTGCTCGCGCCAGTCGACGGGTTGGTTGCCGCCCGCGATATCGAGCCCGGCACTACCGTGGTCGCCGGTCAGGCGGTGATCGAGTTGATCGATCCGCACAGCCTGTGGATCAATGCACGCTTCGACCAGATCAGCTCCGCCGGACTGGCCGCCGGTCTGCCCGCTGAAATCCGCTTGCGCTCGCGGCGCGACGAGGCACTGGCGGGTGTGGTGGTTCGAGTCGAACCGCTGGCGGATGCGGTGACCGAAGAGACTCTGGCCAAGATCAACTTCCATTCTCAATCTGCACACTTGCCACCGGTCGGCGAGCTCGCCGAGGTCAGCTTGACGCTACCCGCGCTTACCCCAACTCCGGTGATTCCGGCGGCGGCAATTCAGAGGGTGGACGGACGTATCGGCGTCTGGCTGATCGACGGCAACGATCTCGAGTTCCGCGAGATCCGTCTGGGCATGCGCGATCTAGAGGGCAATGCACAGGTGCTTGGAGGTCTGCAGGCAGGCCAGCGCATCCTCGTCTACAGCGAAAAAGCGGTCCGTGCACAAAGCCGCATCCATGTGGTTGAACGCATTGCCGGCGTTGCGAAATGATCAGTCTGGCCGGGCGTGACATCCTGCATGCCTGGGGCAAGTTCCTGTTCACCGGCATCGGTCTCGGCCTGCTGATCGGCGTGACCCTGACCATGGCGGGCGTCTATCGCGGCATGGTCGATGACGGCAAGGCCTTGCTCGACAACAGTGGCGCCGACCTGTGGATTGTGCAGAAAGATACTCTCGGCCCCTACGCCGAGGCCTCCAGCGTCCACGATGATCTTTATCGCAGCATCCTGATCACGCCCGGTGTCGCCCTGGCCGCCAACGTGACTTACCTGACGATGCAGGTGCGCAAAGGCGATGCCGATGTGCGCGCAATGGTGGTCGGTATCGCACCTGGAGCGGTCGGTACGCCGGGCTGGCCACCGTATCTGGTCAGTGGCCGACAGATCACGCGCAGCCACTACGAAGCAGTGGCGGATATCGCCAGCGGCTTTCATATCGGCGAGAGCATCCGCATCCGTCGCAACGAATTCCGCGTGGTCGGCTTGACCCGGCGCATGGTCTCCTCAAGTGGCGATCCGATGATTTTCATCCCGCTCAAGGACGCCCAGCAAGCGCAGTTTCTCAAGGACAACGAGGCGATCCTGCAGAATCGCCGGCGCAACGCGGAGAATCCCGCCTTCAATCGTCCTGGCGTGCCTGGCCTGCTCGATTCGGTGATCGCTTCGCAAAGCACCAACCCGACTGTCAATGCCGTGCTGGTGACGATCAAGCCCGGCTTTGCGGCCGAGGACGTTGCCGCCTCGATCCGCCGCTGGCAGCGCGTGACCGCCTACACACGCACGCAGATGGAAGGAATCCTGGTCGGCAAACTGATCGCGACGTCGGCACGCCAGATCGGCATGTTCCTGGTCATCCTTGCTGTCGTCAGCGCCGCCATCGTCGCCTTCATCATCTACTCGTTGACCATGGACAAGATCCGCGAGATCGCTGTGCTCAAGCTGATCGGCACACGCAACCGCACGATTGCCGCGATGATCATGCAGCAAGCGCTCGTGCTCGGCGTGATCGGCTTTGTGGTCGGCAAGATCACCGCAACGTTCGCCGCGCCGATGTTTCCCAAATACGTGTTACTGGTGCCGATTGACTCGATCACCGGCTTCTTCGCCTTGCTCGGCATCTGCATGCTGGCCAGCTTGATCGCCATCCGCATGGCGCTCAAGGTTGATCCGGCCGAAGCGATCGGGTGATCACATGAGCCAGCGAGGAATCCGCATCGAGGGACTGAGCAAACGCTACGGCGAAGGCCCTACCGCCGTGCATGCGCTCAAAGATGTGAACATGCACGTCGGACCGGGCGAGGTGGTGGGCTTGATCGGACCGTCCGGTTCGGGCAAGAGCACCCTGCTCAAATGCCTGGGCGCGGTGATCGACCCCACCAGCGGACGCATGATCCTCGGCGACGAGGTGATCTATGACAATGGCTGGAAGGTGCACGACCTGCGTGCCTTGCGCCGCGACAAGATCGGCTTTGTCTTTCAGGCGCCGTACCTGATCCCGTTCCTCGATGCGACCGACAATGTCGCCCTGCTGCCGATGCTGGCCGGCATGCCGAACGCCGCTGCGCGCGCCAGAGCCGTCGAGTTGCTTACCGCACTCGACGTGCAGCATCGCGCGCAAGCCATGCCATCGGAATTGTCCGGCGGCGAACAGCAGCGCGTATCGATTGCGCGCGGACTGGTCAATCAGCCGCCAGTGATCCTCGCCGACGAGCCGACCGCGCCGCTCGACAGCGTGCGCGCGATGGCGGTCGTGCGTATCCTCAACGACATGGCGCACAAGTACCAAACGGCCATCATCGTCGTCACCCACGATGAAAAGATCATTCCCACTTTCAAGCGCATCTACCACATCCGCGATGGCGTCACCGTTGAGGAGCCGGGTGAAGGCCGGCCTGTCGACTGAGCGCAATGCCGCGACGCGGTTGCGCAGACTTGAAAGCCAGATGCCCAGCATCAGTTGCCACGGTTCGGTTTTTTCGACAGCACTCGAAATAAATCCCGTTCACCGACAATCCCCGTGATCACGCTGCATCCACAGCGGCTGAAGAGGTTTCCATGAAGGCGCAAAAATCCCGCGATACCCTGATTGCCGTTTGTGCCGTGATCGCGCTCGTTTTCGGCGCATTGACGCTCAAGGAAGGTGGCACGGTGCTGTTTGGCAGCGAGGCCGCACGCGTGGCAGCCGGACAGTACGTTCCGTTTGTGCTCTGGTTCAATTTCCTCGCCGGCTTTGCCTACATCGTCGTCGGCGCGGGATTGTGGTGGCGACAGCGCTGGGCCGTGTGGCTGGCCATCGCCATTGCCGCAGCCACCCTGCTGGTCTTTGCCGCATTCCTCGTCCACATCGGATTCGGTGGTGCCTGGGAGCAACGCACGTTCTTCGCGATGATCCTTCGCAGCGTGGTCTGGCTCGCCATCGCTGCGATCGGCCGCCGTCGGCTGTTACGAGGCGACTCAGCTACGGCATGATGCACAGCCATGACTGATCCCACCGATCCCACCCAGCTCGAAGCGATGCAACAGGCGATCATGCAGAGCGCCGCGTATCGCCTCGCCCAGGACGATGCCGAGTTCCTCAACAGCGATGACCTGCGCCCGCTGCGCCTGCAACTGGAATTGCTCAAGCCCGAGCATGACCTGCGCGAACAAGGTATCGCCTCAACCGTGGTCGTATTCGGCAGCGCGCGCGTTGTTTCCGAGGAACATGCGCAGGCAACGCTCGCTGAAGCCGAGGCGCATACCTCACGCCACAATGTTGCGGACCCGGCGCAAGTGGCGCGACTTGCGAACGCCAGACGCCAACTGGACCAATCGCGGTACTACGAGGAGGCACGACGTTTCAGCCATCTCGTCTCGTCGCGCTTCCAGCAGGAAGGGCACCGCGATTTTGTCGTCGTCACCGGCGGCGGCCCAGGCATCATGGAAGCGGCCAATCGCGGCGCCTACGAAGCCGGTGCGCGCTCGATCGGACTCAATATCATCTTGCCACACGAGCAGCGCCCGAACCCCTATATCAGCCCCGAGCTGGCGTTTCGTTTCCACTATTTCGCCTTGCGCAAGATGCACTTCCTCATGCGTGCGCGTGGCCTCGTCGCGTTTCCGGGCGGTTTCGGCACACTGGATGAATTGTTCGATGTGCTGACCTTGGTGCAAACCGGCAAGATGCCGCGCATTCCGATCGTGCTGATCGGCAATGAATTCTGGCGACGCGTGATCGACTTCGACTACTTGGTCGAGGAAGGCTATATCAGCGCGAGCGATGCCGAGCTTTTCACCCGCGTGGACACGGCTGAAGAGATCCTCGACGTGCTCACAGCCTTCCATGCTGGAACAGCGCCTGGCGGGTGAACGGAAGCCTTACGGCTTGGCGAAGTGCGTGAGCAGCGAAGCGTCTCCCGCCGCACGCGACTCAGCAGCAGTGAAGGTTTCACACGTGCGCGATCGGCGGAATCCGCTGTTCGGGTACCGAGCCACGTGAGCAACGTGGGCTGGATTGTGTAGGAGCACGCTTCAGCCGCGATGCCCTTTGCTGGAGTGTGGCCAGAAGCATCACGGCTGAAGCCGTTTCGTACAAAAACGCCGCTTCCCCGTTGCTGTCCGGCAGAACAGACAAAGGTGATTCCGCCGTTCACCTCAAAACCACTCATCGCCGTGAAACCGAACATCGTGCGGCGGAATCCGCTGTGCGGGTACCGCCCTACCTGAGCCAGGTCTGACAGGTTGCTTCTCAGGACGCTGCTCAATCGATCTTGATTGGCTCGCCCATGCCCGGTAGCTGGCATGCGATTCCGCGCGCTTCCAGAGCCTCCTGCAACTTGCTCATGCCGCGATCGTATTCGCCATGGACGAGGAACACCTTGCGCCGTGGCGACTCGCCAAGCCAATCGAGCAGTCCGGGTTGTCCGGCATGCGCGGAGAAACCGTTGATCGTCCAGATCTGCGCCCGGACTTGAATCTCATTGTTGAAGATATGCACGGTCTTCGCACCATCAATGATGCGTCTCGCCAGGGTGCCCTCGGCGGCATAGCCGACGAAGACAACGCTGCTGCGCTCGCGCCACAGATTGTGCTTGAGGTGGTGACGCACACGTCCGCCGTTGCACATGCCCGACCCAGCCAGGATCACCGCACCGCTTTCGATCGAATTGATGGCCATTGATTCGCTGGTTTCACGGGTGAAATGCAACCCCGGCATGTCGAACGGATCGCCATGCTCGAGCTCCTGCAGAAATTCGAGGTCAAAACATTCGGGATGGCGGCGGAAGATTTCAGTGGCCGAAATCGCCATCGGCGAATCAAGGAAAACGTGCACATGTGCGGGCAAGAGACCGCTGCGGAAGCCTTGGTGCAGGTAGTAGAGGATCTCCTGGGTGCGTTCCAGCGCAAAGGTCGGAATGATCACGTTGCCCTGGCGCGCAGTCGTTTCGCGGATCGCCTGGTAAAGCTCCTCGACCGAATCGGGCACCGAGCGATGCGGGCGATCGCCATAGGTGCTTTCCATGATCACGTAGTCGGCGGACGGGGCCGGTAATGGATCACGCACAATCGGGCGGCCAGAATTGCCGAGATCACCGGAAAACAGCATCCGGCGCTGGATCTGCGCATCGTCGAGTTCGAGCAGGATCGATGCGGATCCAAGGATGTGCCCGGCATCGAGGAAGCGCGCCTGGATGCCGTCGGTGATTCGAATGGTGTCGCCGTAGGTCACGTCCGGGGCGAAGAAATCGAAGGCGTGGAGGGCGTCGGCGATGGTGTAGAGCGGGCTTTCGGCTGTGTCGTCATTGCGTGCCTTGCCATTGCGGTCGCGGGTAGCGGCGCGACGTGCGTCCTCTTCCTGCAAGCCGGCGGAATCGAGCATGACCACGCGAGCCAGTTCACGCGTTGCGGCGGTGGTGAAAATGCGGCCACGAAAACCGCGCTTGACCAGCAGCGGAATGCGCCCGCAATGATCGAGATGCGCATGCGTCAGCAGCAACGCATCAATCGAGGCTGGATCAAACTCGAACGGATCGGCATTCTGCTGCTCGGTCTCGCGGCTGCCCTGAAACATGCCGCAATCAACGAGGATGCGACGGCGATTGCAGGTCACCAGATGGCAGGATCCAGTGACCTGTTTGGCGGCCCCGTGGCAGGCATAGATGATCATGGAATCTCTCTTGCAAGGGATGAGGGTTTGGCGACGTCGAATACACGCAGAGCGAGACGCAGTCCTTCCAGCCACAGGAAGGTCAGCGCGAGCAGAATTGCCGCACCGGCCAGACTCGGCAAAGTCGGCAATGCAAGGGCCATCACGTCGCGCAGATACGGCACGCCAATCGCCAGGATCAGCACCAGCACGATGCCGATGAACATCGGCCGCAGCCAGCGGTTGCGCATTCCGCTGTGCGCCATCAGCGGATGATCCGGATGACGATTGGCGAGGATCAGGGCGAACAGACCAAGGATGAGGGTGATGAAGACGGCCGTGCGGCTTTGCGTGGCATCGATGCCAAGACTGAGCATGCTGCCATAGCCGACCAGCAGGAGAACGGCCGCGCCGATGCCCTGCACCACGGCGATGCCAATATTGCTTGCGGCAAACGGTGATGCAGTCAGGGCACGCGGTGGCCGTTGCATGATGTCATCGGCTTCAGGCTCCGCCTCGAACACGATCGAACACGACGGATCGATCAGCAGTTCAAGCAGCACGATATGCACCG
Organism: Dokdonella sp.; assembly: GCA_039923515.1. Classification (GTDB taxonomy): domain Bacteria; phylum Pseudomonadota; class Gammaproteobacteria; order Xanthomonadales; family Rhodanobacteraceae; genus Dokdonella. The sequence goes on along the minus strand of JBDTCQ010000295.1, from coordinate 1,160 downwards.
GCATCAGCAACACCGGCCAGTGCAGCAGTGAGGGGATCAAGGTTAGCGCAATGATCGGCATATGCACGGCGAAAACGAAGCGGGTCGCCTTGGTGATGTTGTCGTAGATGCGCCGGCCCTGGCGGATGGCCGTAACAATGCTGGCGAAACTGTCATCCAGCAGAACCAGGGCCGCCGATTCGCGGGCGACATCGGTGCCGCGTTGGCCCATGGCGATGCCGACATCAGCGGCTTTCAGCGCCGGCGCATCGTTGACGCCGTCGCCGGTCATCGCAACGACCTCGCCGTCCTCGCGCAGCAGGCGAACCAGCCGCAGCTTCTGGACCGGCTGCAAGCGCGCGCAGACGTCGACATGGCGCAGGCGCTCGCGCAAGGTTCGATCATCGAGCTTATCGATCTCGGCACCGGTGATGACGTCCGGCCGCTCGCTGAGCCCCACCTCGCCGGCAATCGCCATGGCCGTGGCCGGATGATCACCGGTCAGCATGATGATGCGGATACCGGCGGCACGGCACTCGGCGATCGCTGCGGGCACCTCGGGCCGTGGCGGATCGACAAAGCCGAGCAGGCCGAGAAACTGGAAATTGAAATCGTGCTGGCTGCGCGGTGGCGTCTCACCCTGCCAGCGCCCACGCGCGACGCCGAGCACACGCAAGCCACGCGCTGCCATGGCTTCGGCCTGGGCCAGAACCTTCATAGCCTCGGCGGCATCGAGATGGCACAGATCTACAACCGCCTCGGGTGCTCCCTTGGTCGCCAGCATGTGCTGGGTGGTCGCACCGATCGGGAACACGCGCGTCATCGCGAGAATGTCCGGCGACAACCCATACTCGAAATCGGGCGACCACTCCGCATGCACATGCTCGGTGCCTTTCAGCCAGTGCAGGCCAAACTGCTGGATCGCCTTCTCCATCGGATCGAACGGATCGGCCGGGGTCGCCAGCATGGCGAACTCGACGACCTCGTGGAACGGCTCGATGAGTTCCTCGGCACCCGCGTGGACAAATCGCAAATCGTCCAGCTGCAACTCGGCGACCTGCATGCGGTTTTCGGTCAGCGTGCCGGTTTTGTCCACGGCGAGCACCGAAATGGCACCGAGCGCCTCAACCGCCGGCACGCGCCGGGTCAGCACCTTGCGCTGCGAGATCCGCCACGCGCCC
>JBDTCQ010000294.1:0-10156 GCA_039923515.1 Dokdonella sp. | reverse complement strand
CATGTCGCCATCACCGGTGCCCCCGGACATCGCAAAGTTGAGATTCGTCGCACCGGCCGGTACGGCGAGGGTGTAGGTGACTGAGGCACCCGAGGAGACATGAATGCCGGTTACAGCCACACCATTGCTCAACGGACCACCGGTGCTGTCACTACCACCGCCGCCGCCACCTGCGCAGCTCACTCCGACCGAGCTGAAAGCGGCCGTTACGGCTGCCGCGCTGAGACCCAGATCCGTTGCAGCCGTCTGCACACCGCAGGCACCACTGTTGAAGGTGCTGCTCGGTGTCCAGTAAAGGCTGTTGGCGCGCGCAAATACCTTGAACGCCGTGGGTGTGTTCCAGCCGGAAGTTGTAGCCAGCTTGTAGAACGCCTTGTTGTACACACCCGAAGAATAGTGCACATCCATTGAACTGGTGTAGTTGGCTGCATTGTCGATCGAACCGCCATCCTGGGTCGGATTCGCCATGTAGCGCAGTGCGCCCGAACCCTTGAAGATCTCGGGGCCGACGAGGAAGTCGTTGCTGCCCTTCCAGAAATATTCGGTCGCCTCGCCACCCATGTCCGAGAAGGCCTCGTTCATGCCACCAGATTGCGCGGAGTAGGTCAGGTTGGAATGCTGTTCGGTAAAGCCGTGGGAAACCTCATGACCCGCCACGTCCACGCTGACCAGCGGATAGAACGTGGTCTTGCCGTCACCGAAGCTCATGCTCGTTCCATCCCAGAACGCGTTCTCGTACTGGCTGCCGTAGTGCACGCGCATGACCAACTGGAAGGTCAGCGCCTTGACCCCTACATACGAGGAGTACATGTTCTGGATCACACCACCAAAGAAGTGCGCGTCATTGATGGGTGAATACGCACCGTTGATGGCCTTGTAGGTGTTGTTCGGACAGGTGAACGCGTAGGCGGTCATGCTGCTGCCGGTGCTGCCATTGAGGTTGACCGACTTCACATCGGAGTTAGTCATCGTGCAGGTCGAGCCGCTCTGGCTGACATCGAGATAACCGTAGATGCCACCGGAACCCCAATTGTATTGGCCGGTCTTTGAGTTGCCGCCAGGGCCGGTGCCGATCAGTGAGGTAGTCAGGCCATCCCACTGCTTGAGCACGCCACCACTCAGAGCGTCAATAATGACAAACGGACGGGTCGGGTCGCTGCTCGCGGAACGGTTCGCAGCAAGCAGGCCGATGCCCTTGTCAGCGAAGAACGAGACGACATACGCCAGATGGGCGGTGTCGTTGTCGTCGACATAGATCATCTTTTCGCTGGATTCGTTGCTGGTCTGGATTGACCCGCTGCGGGCACCGAGACTGGCGCGCTTTGCGCTTGCAAACGCACTGCTGGCAGTGATCCGTGCTGTCGTGGTCGAGATGTCGCTTGCCAGATCACCAACCGAACGACCGAACAGCGAACGCAGGTTTCCGTTCTTGTCGTCACTGGTCACGATATGTTCGCCCCAAACCGGGACGCCACGGAAGGTCTGTTGATAGCGATAATGAGTGGTGCCGTCTGAATCCTTGACGACCGCGAGTGTGGTCAGGGCGGATTCGGCATCGAGTCCGAGCATCTCGGCGTGGCGTTCATTGCTCAACGTTTGCGTGCCCACAGCTGAAGCGGCTCGAGCGTAGACGGCGTTGAGGTCTGCGGCGTTCTGATCATGCAGATCAAGGCGGGTTGCCGCGTGCGCGGAGGTCGCCAACATGCCGATTGCGAGGGGCAATAGAGCAAGTTTAATGGACGTATGTCTATTTGATTTAATCACGGATTGATTCCCAAGTTTAGTAATCGTTCGCCACCGAAGCGGCCGTGAATAACACACCTATTCCGGGAGGACGGCCCAAACCATCCTGCGGAACCGAAAGCCGGTTCCACCTGAGTGCATACCATTGCGATAAGCCCCGAATCACGCTGCCGCCCCCTGCACCCGCAGCGCAGCGACGAAAACTAGCAAGTTGCATCTGATATGTAATGACGCAATGCAGTGTGGTTTTTCAGCACGGGACGATCTGGAGCCTGATCAGGCTCGTTGCCATGGAAATCGCTCCATACAGGTTTCTGCCCAAAAGATCATTGTGCCCGCGGGATTGCCTAGTATTAGACTTCAGTTGTAAAAGCGGCGGCGTAATTGGCCAACACGCAATTTCGCCTCACGCGCTGGGCGTCAACGCAGGAACTCAAGCCGATTACTGGTCACTACAGAAAGAGACAATATCTTCGTATCCGGTAAAGACTGCTTCTCTGCCGCATCCCGGGCAAAGCGGATCACGCGCAAGCAACAGTTCACGAAAGGAAGCATCCAAGGCATCGAAACAAAGCAGGCGACCAGCCAACGACCGCCCCTGCCCGAGCACCAGCTTGATCGCCTCATTCGCCTGCAACATGCCGATGATCCCAGGCATCACGCCAAGGACACCCGCTTCGCTGCAGTTCGGCGCATCCGCGGCGGATGGGGGCCGCGTAAACAGACAGCGATAGCAAGGTGAATCATCGCGCCTGGGATCAAACACGCTTATCTGGCCGGTGAATCGATGGACGGCGCCATAGACCAGTGGAATTCCCAGTCGTCGGGTTGCCGCATCGAGCAGGTAGCGGGTCGGAAAATTATCAGCGCCATCGATGACGAGATCATGGCCCAGCAGCAGCGCTTCGACATTGGCCGCGACCAGACGAGTCTCATGGGTCTCGATGCGAATGGTGGGATTGAGCGCGGCCAGAGTGATCCGCGCGGACTCGGTCTTCGCCATGCCAATCCGCTGATCGACATGCACGACCTGGCGCTGCAGGTTCGAACGCTCGACCTTGTCGTTGTCGATCAGGGTCAGCGTGCCTATTCCGGCAGCGGCAAGATACAGCGAGACCGGTGCGCCAAGCCCACCCGCTCCGATCAGCGCAATGCGCGCTCGCGCAAGCCGGGCCTGCCCGGCAACGCCCACCTCGGGCAGCAGCAGATGCCGCGAATAGCGCTCCGCCGAATCAGCATCCAGCAATCCTGCTGCGACAGGCAGCCGCTCCGACGTCCAGCGCTGGAAGCCACCGCGAACCGAGACCACGCGTGCGTACCCGAGCGCAATCAATTGCTGTCGAGCCAGCAACGAACGCTGGCCACTGGCACAGATCAGCATGATTTCGCGCGACCGGTCGGCCGCAATCGAATCGGAAAATTCCGTGATCCGCGCGCAAGGCAATCCGATCGCCTGGTCCGGCATGCCACCCGCACGCTCCTCATCCTCACGAACATCAATGAGCAAGGCTCCAGCGCGCATCCGCACGACGGCTTGGGCAGGCTCGATCTCGCGGTCGGACATGCCACTCGAAACGGGCTTGCCGGTATTCATGGCCAATCAGGATATGTCAGGCAGTGAAAGTATTCTCACCAGATCAGCAGCGGCGATCGAGCGACTGGACTCGGGAACGACAATCATTGAATCGGCATCAATCAGGCCGCGCAACATGGCCGAGCCTTGCGCCTTCATCGGCGTGACCCAGAGCACACCCTCTTCACGCACCTCACATGCCGCTCGCAGGAACTCCGTCCGGTCGTGGTTTTTTTCGATACCCACTGTCAGGCGTGCATGGCGGACAGGTGGTGTGGTATCGGTGGAGCCCTGCAACGCCGCAAGTGCCGGATGAACCAGGTACAGGTACGTGGCGATCGTCGAAACCGGATTCCCCGGCAAGCAGAAGATCAGTGCCTTGCCAATTTCACCGAAAAGAAACGGCATGCCGGGCCGCATGCGGACTTTCCAGAAATGGACCTTGCCAAGCTCGGCAACCAGTTCAGGCAGATGATCCGCTTCGCCCGCCGAGACCCCGCCTGATGTGATGATGACATCGACCGTCGCCGCGGCTTCCAGCAACGCAGCCCGTATGGAACCTCGATCATCACGCAGATGCCGAAATGGAATCCCGCTTTCCGGGTCGACATCAAGACGGGCGTGGAGTCCGCCGGAATCGAGCATCGCGGCAAGGCTGAATCCATTGCTGTTGTGGATCTGCGCCGGACCACACTGCGTTCCCGGCATGACCAGCTCATCGCCGGTCGTGAAGATGGCAACTCCCGGCCTGGCCGAGACCTTGATTCGGTCCAGACCCATTGCCGCCAGTGCGCCAATCCGGGTTGCCCTGATGCGCTGGCCGCGTCGGAGTAGCACTTCGCCAGCGCGGATGTCTTCACCCGCACAACGGACATGGGCACCGGCTTCTACCCCAACAGCGATCACGATCGAATCCGCCTCCTCGACGACGCGCTCCTTTATCACAACGGTGTCCGCGCCGGGAGGCATTAGGGCACCGGTAGTGACACGGACACATTCACCAGCCGCGACCGCCAGGACACTCGCGTCACCCGCAAGGCAGGTTGCGGTGATGCGCAGACGTCGCTCGCCAGCCGTCGGCAAATCGCTGGCGCGCAAGGCAAACCCATCCATCGCCGAGTTCGCGAAGGGCGGCAGATTGCGCGGAGCAATCAGATCCTCAGCCAGGAGTCGCCCATGTGCCGCCTGCAGTGGCAGCGTCTCGCACGGCAACAGTTGTGCGCGGCATCGCTGAATGATGAAATTCTGCGCGTCCTCAAGCGAAAGATAGGTTGGAAATTCACTCATCTCTGGCCATCTTCTTTGCCATCAAGGAAAAATCCTCGATCGTATTGAGGTTGGTCCATGCATCCTCGAGTCCCTCGATGCGGACTTCGCGCGCAGCGATGGAATTCTGCCAACGATAAACGCCCTCGCCCGCAACAACGGCTTTCGCAGCCGAATTGGACAGCCCGCAGCGATACAAGGCAAACAGCGGCTGGCGGCGCGTTCCGTCATGGGCGACCCACGCCTGCGCATCGCCAACCTGCGCCTCGTTCCATAGCTGCCGGAGAATCTCGGGATGAGGCCGCGCACAGTCTACTGGCACGGTGTACAACCACGCAGTTGTAGAGGCCGCCAGCGCCGCGGCCACCCCCGCGAGCGGGCCCGCAAAGGTTTCCTTGTGCGCGTCGCTGATGGTCGGAGCAAAGCGCTTGTAAGCAGCGATATTCCGGTTGGCGACAATCAAGCACGCTTGACCGGGCGCCAGTTGCAGGGCATCGATCGTCCACGCTACCAGGGGCCGCCCGCACAAGTCGACCAGCCCCTTGTCACTGCCACCCAGCCGACTCGCGGCACCACCGGCAAGTATCGCCGTGGTGATAGTTGCCGATTCTGGAATGCTCTTCGTCATTACCCCATGCCGCAAACTTGAGACGCGAAAAACAAGCTCAGCTCTTGCCACGCTTGGCATTGCGGATCACGCGTTGACGGCGTTTCTGCTGGATTTCAGTGGGGACGTTCTTCTTGCCGGCGTAGGGATTCTCGCCTTCGCTGAAATCGAGGCGGACCGGCGTTCCTTCCAGCTTGTAGCGCTTGCGGAAGAAATTTTCGAGATAGCGACGATAGGATTCGGCCAAGTGCGTCGTGCGTGAGCCGTGGATGACGATCGTCGGCGGATTGGAACCGCCCGGATGAGCGTACTTCAACTTCGGGGCATGCCCGCGAACCAGCGGCGGCTGATACGCCGCATAGGCGGCTTCCAGCGCGCGAGTCAAATCCGAGGAGGTGAACTTCTTGTTGGCTGCAGCGTGAACCCGATTGACGCGCTTCATCAGCTCGCCGATACCGGATCCGTGCAGTGCTGAAATCGTGACGCGTGGCGCCCACTCGACAAACACAAGCTTGCGCACCAGCGAACTCTCGCACTGGTCGCGATCGTATTTCGAGAGGCCATCCCACTTGTTGACGGCGATGACCAAAGCCCGGCCGGCATCCAATGCATGCCCGATCAAACCCGAATCCTGATCGGTGACGCCTTCATTGGCGTCGAGCAGGATGACCACCACATTGGCCGCATCGATCGACTGCAAGGTCTTGATGACGCTGAATTTCTCGACCGCATCGTCGATGCGACCGCGGCGCCTGACTCCGGCAGTATCGATCAGTGTGTATTTGCGCCCGTCACGCTCAAGTGGAATCCGGATCGAGTCGCGAGTCGTTCCGGCGACCTCCGAGACGATGACGCGATCCTCACCCAGCAAACGATTGACCAGAGTCGATTTACCCACATTCGGTCGGCCAACGATGGCAACGCGAACGCCACCGCCATCGTCGCCACTGATTTCCTCAGCCGGGCCTTCCGGAAGCTCTGCCTCGATGGTTGCAAGCAGCGCACGTGTACCGTGGTTGTTTGTGGCCGATATCGGCAGCGGCTTGGCCACGCCGAGACGGGCGAAGTCGGCAAGCGCGATGGATTCATCAAGGCCATCGATCTTGTTGACCACCAGCACCATCGGTTTGGAGGTTCGCCGCAGACGCTCGAGGATGGCCTGATCAGTCGGCAACAGACCATCGCGGGCATCGACCACAAAGATCACGACATTGGCTTCGGCGATAGCCAGTGCGACTTGGCGCGCGGTTAGCCCGGCAAGGCCTTCCTCGACATCAGCAAGGCCTCCGGTATCAACGACGACAAAGGGGCGCTCGCCGATACGACAGATTCCGTAGTGGCGATCACGGGTGACACCCGGCATGTCGGCCACCAGCGCATCACGCGTACGCGTCAACACATTGAACAGGGTGGATTTGCCGACGTTGGGGCGTCCAACCAGGGCGACGACAGGAAGCATCGCGGGCGCTCCATTTCAAGTAGCAGCGGCAGCGGATTCGACCACATGCCAAAAAGACCAGCTGCCGGATCCACCTCGCGCAAGCGAGCGTGGATCCGGGACACATTCATTACTGCGTGCGAAATGCGGCGATGTTGCCGCCCACACTTTCGACGAAAACCACGTCTCCACTGACCACCGGTGCGCTTTCAATGGCCTTCTTGCCGATACGCTGGCGTGCGGCAAACGAGCCATCGGCAAGATTCAGCCAGTGCACATAGCCTTCAAGATCTCCGACCACGGCATAGTTGCCTACGATTGCTGGAGGACTCAGCCAACGATGCAGCAAGCCGTCCTGCTTCCACAGATTTGCACCACTCTGGCGATCAAACGCCCAGACGTTGCCATCGGCGTCGCTTACGACGACTGCAGCACCGCCGACCGCCAGACCCGCAAAACTCGACAAATCACGTCCCCACGCGGAACGCCCGGAATCGGCAGCGAACGCGCCAACCTGACCGTGATAGCTGGTCGCGAACAACTCACCGTTATCGAGCACCAGTTGGCCATCGGAATCGGCCAGCCGCTCGACTTCGGTACGGCCCTCGCCCGCCGCCATGACCTGGGTCCAGGCTGGCGCGCCGTCGGATTCGCGCACGGCGACCAGACGACCCGTATCAAATCCGTCAAACACCAAGCCATTGCCGATCAGCGGTGAGGCGTTTCCACGCAAGCTCAAGACCGGAACGGTTTGCTCATAAACCCAGCGACGCGAACCGTCGGCTGGATCGAGACCATACAAGCGACCGTCCTGGGTGCGTACGGCAACCACATTGCTGCCGACGGCCGGTGCACAGATGATTTCCGAACTGAGCTGGACTTGCCAGAGTTCGCTACCGTCTGTTGCGGAAAATGCCCGCACCTGTCCATTCAACGCGCCGACAACGACCATGTCCGCGTTGGCCGCAGGACCGCCAGACCAGGCCATCTTCTTCACCGTGGTCGACCACAGGCGGCGCCCGGTTGTTGCGTCCAAGGCCTGTACATCACCGTCGACGCTGGCGACGTAAACGCGATCACCAACGACAGCCGGGTTCATTCGCGCGCCGGATTTGCCTGAGCCACCGCCGGCCGATCCAGACCAGATCTTCTGCACGTTGGCCGTCGGGGCGAATTCGACCAGTGCAGTGGGCGGCTCGACATTGTCTTTCTTGCCGAGCCCCTTGAGCCAGTTGCATCCGCCCAAGGTTACGGCCAGCGCAACCACGGCAAGAGCGATTACAGCGCGTCTCATGATTTCTTCTGCTCCGCAGCGGCGGGCAGACTGCCCTGCTTCATCTCGACATAGGCGCGGTCGGGGGACTGTGCGTCGAGGTGGGTCAGCGCTTCAGCATAGGCCAGACGCGCATCTTCGTTGCGTCCAAGCTTTGCCAGGGAATCTCCACGCAACTCGCTGGCCTGGGCCGGGAAATCGGTCTTGGCAACCTGGTCGAGCTTGACCAAGGCAGCTTCTGCGTCGCCCTTCGCCAGACTGAGACGCGCCTGCCTCAGCGCGATCAGCGATTTCATGGCGTTGTTTCCCGCCGATTGGCTGGCCCAGTCAAGGTCCGCGCCAGCTGCCGCAAGATCACCTTTTTCGACCTGCACAGCAGCCTGACGCATGGCGGCCAAGGTCGCGAACGCGGTCTTGGCGTAATCCTTGCGCAGAGTCTCGGCGATCTTGGCGGCATCATCGCTGCGCTTCGCATCGACCGCGTCGGTGAAAGCGGAATATTGCACTGCCGCTTCGGAAAGCGTACGCAACTCGCGGGCCTTCCATTGCTGAAATCCAAAGATCAGCAGCAGACCGACCGCGATGCCAATGGCAATCGACATTGCGTTGGCGTGCAACCACTTGCGCACCAACTCACCTTGTTCGTGCTCGTCAAGAACTTCAAAAGCCATACGCATCACCGAATGAGGCGCCACGGGGAAAAGTGCCGATAAGCGGCAGGGCGGCGCGGGGGGCGCTAGGGTAACAGGAATTCAGCCGGCACCTGTGAAAAAGGCGTGGCTCGGTGGAGCATTCAGGAGTCGATGCGGCTCGCTGGTTTTTCGCCATCGAACAGCCGCAGGCGGGCGACATTTGCACGCTGGAATGGAGCAAGATCAACCACATTTCCATCGGCGACGACTTCGGCACCCTCGGCATTGCCGATGCGAATCGTCAACGCGGAATCACTCGTGTAGTTGCGCTCGGCACCAGCAGCCAGCAAGCCATACTCGATCTTCTCGCCGCTCGCATCGACCACCTCCACCCAACTGGCTTGTTTCAACTTGAGCTTCAAGGTGTGTCGACCGGCCGCGATGGGAGCCGGATTCATCGATGCCTCGGTCTTCACCGACTGGACAGCGGCAAACGGAGCCATTGACGCGATGATCGGCGGCGCATCGGTAACAAGCCCCGACAATGCGAGCGTATCCACTCCAGTTTCCGCGGGCGCCACCTGGGCGGCTGCAGTCGCAAGAGGCGAAGTCCCATCGGAATTGCCCGGATCCGCAACATCAGGGATCACACGTTCCGTGGTTGAAGCGGGTGCATCGAGCAAGACCGTACGCGCCAGATTTTGCTCGAGGCCACCATGGGTTGCCAACCAGACCGCCGGGCCGACCACAAGCGCAGTCAGGATCAGATAGGTTGCACTGACCGAATAGCGATCCATCAAGTAGCGGGAGCGCGAGACCCTGCCGGTCGAAACCAGCGGTGCCTGTTCGCCACGTTCCGCAATCACCTTGTCTGCAACAATCTGCGGCATGTCGAGAAGGCGTGCATAGCTCGTGAGATAGCCGCGCAAATAAACCGCATGGGCGATTCCGCTGAAATCGTCTTCCTCGATCCGGCGGATCAGGCTCGCCTGCAACTTCAGCCGTGAACCCACATCTTCGCAGGTCCAACCCCGTTGCTCGCGCGCAAAGCGCAGTCGTTGTCCGATTGAAGCATCCGTGAGGGCGAGCGCGCTTGCTTCGGACAGGACAACTCCTGTTCCGGGATCAGAGTCCTGCGAGAGTTCTGCAGAAAATTCCGACTGATCCTGCTGTTCAACGCGTTCATTGCTCACTGACTGGGTCTCCGGGAGGGACAACAAATCCAACTGACCGGAGTCAGCGGTGAAATCGCCCGGATCCATCCGGGTCTTCTGCTTTTGAGTTTTGCGTCGACTCATGACTATTGCGGATCTCCGGAAACAACAGGGACATCCAGCGAGCGTGCTTGCTGCGAGTCCGGAAACTTGTCGCGCAGCCTGCGCGTGTACTCCTGGGATGCCTTGCCATTGCCGAGGCGCAGCTCGATGTTGCGCCCGAGCAGGAGGGCATCCGCGCTTTGCTGACCCACTCCTTCGTAACGCTGGATGAAGGCACGAGCCTTGAAGAAATCATTTTTCAGATACGAAACTGTCGCCATCTGGAACAAGGCTTCCGCATTGTCGGGCTCGCGATCCAGCGCTGTACGCAAGTCCCTTTGGGCCACATCCAGCTTGCCACCCTTGAT